>SKUI01000249.1 GCA_007122185.1 Rhodothermia bacterium
ATCATCGCCCTTGACCTCGAATGAGATCATGGCGCCGGGCAGGTCCATCTGACCGTCGGCTGTCTCCCTGCCAGTATGCCCGGCAAGTCCCGGATAGTGCACTTTTCCCACGGCAGGATGCGCAGCCAGCTTTCCGGCGATCTGTGCGGCGCCGGAACACTGCGTGCGGACCCGGACGTACAGGGTTTTGAGACTTCGCAGCATCAGCCAGCTGTCAAACGGCGAGGGGACTGCACCGGCCTGGCGCTGCACCGAATGCAGACGAGCGAAATGTTCCTGCATATGCCTGCCGCCGCGAAGCACCAGTGCGCCGCCCAGCACATCACTGTGTCCACCCAGGTACTTGGTCGTGGAATACAAAACCATATCGGCTCCCAGTTCCAACGGTCTCTGGATGACCGGGGTGCACCACGTATTGTCCACCACCGAAATCCATCCACGTTCCGAGGCCAGACCCGCAAGCTTCCTGATGTCACTGATCCGAAGCATCGGGTTGGACGGGGTCTCTAGCCACAGCATCCGGGTGCGTGCGGTGGCAGCTGCTTCAACAGCCTCCGGCCGGGTCATATCCACAAAATCATACGTGAGCCCCCAACGGGCATAGTGATCACGGATCAGGTTGCGCACTCCGTGGTACAGATCATCCGGCAGCAGTACATGGTCACCGGGATCGAGGATATGGAATGCGGCCTGCACCGCTGCCATGCCCGATGAAAAAGCCAGCGCATGGTCACCGCCCTCCAGTGAGGCCAGCGTCGCTTCCAGCTGAGACCGGTTGGGGTTGTCGAGGCGGGTGTAGCTCCATTCGTCCGCCGAGAGGCCCTGTTCGGGATGACGGAACACGGTGGATGGGTTCCAGGCGGCCGCAACGGGTTCTCCGGGAGCCTCAGGATGCCAGCCGTCGTGCAATGCCCGTGTTTCTGGTCGCAATACCCTGTGTGGTTTGCTGTTGCTTTGTGATTCCGGAGTGCTCATATTGTGTGATTCATAATGCGTTTCAGTGTAACAGGCGGACGTGCCATTTCATTCACTGGATAACGCCGGTGGACGGGCACGCGCCGAGGATTACAGGGAACCGAAACACCAGTGAACCGGAACGGCAGGGACCACCCCGCGTCGCAGTGCCATCATGATGCCGGGTAAAATAGCGATATTCGTTTGCTTTTTTGCGGCCTTGCTCGTTTTTTTGTTGCATCCATTCCACCAACACCACCAACCTATGCTAAATTATATTTGGGCAGGACTGATCATCATCAGTCTCATCTTTGCCGTGACCCAGGATATTATGGATCTGGTTCAGGACCCTTACCAGAACGGCAAAGAGCACAGCATCGAAATTATTTTCCCCGAGAACGGGGATCCGGACAAGCGGCAGAATGTCCGTTTCCGGATAAAGGGACATGAGGGGACGTTTGAAGCTGCCTGGCGCCCCTATGAAGACAATCCTGAAATGATCATCAGCGTGGATGAGGATATGCCGGAGCTCTGGCTCGACATTGCCCGGGACAAGGAATCCTCCAACGAGCAGGAACTGCTTGCAGAGGTGGTCGCTTTTGACCGGGCCACCCGGCAGGCTGAGATCGTGCTTCCGGAAGTCTATTATGTCAATCTCAACGCCATAGCCACAGCAGCATTTAACATGGCCGAGTTTGCCGTAACACTGGCCATCGGGCTGATAGGCATCATGGCGATGTGGCTGGGACTCATGAAAATTGCCGAGGAAAGCGGACTTATGTACCTGCTGGTCAAAGCGGTGCAGCCGTTCATGCGCTTCCTGTTCCCCAACGTGCCCAGAGGCCATGCCGCCCATGGCGTGATCAGCCTGAACATGGCCGCCAACATGCTTGGCCTTGGAAATGCTGCTACTCCACTGGGCATCAAAGCGATGGAGGAGCTCCAGAAGCTCAACCCCAGCAAAAACAGGGCCAGCAACGCCCAGTGCATGCTGCTTACCGTCAATACGGCCAGCATTCAGCTGTTGCCGCCTGCAACACTTGTAGCACTTATCGGGACCGGAGTGAACGAGCTGATGATCAGCATCCTGATCGTGACGTTCATTTCCCTTGTGGTCGGTATCACCGCTGCCAAGATCTACGAGCGGTTCCATCCCGAAGACGAACACGACGAAAATATTCCCGAAGACCAAAAAAGAGAGGACTGATCCATGAGAACCATTGCTGCATTTATTCTCCCCCTGATCATTGTATTGATCCCCATGTACGGGTTGATCAAGAAAGTCCGTGTCTATGAGGTCTTTGTGGACGGTGCCAAGGAAGGTTTCCATATTGCGGTGCGTATCATCCCCTATCTGGTGGCCATCCTGTTTGCGATTGGCATGTTCCGCGAAAGCGGCGCCATGGAATTCTTCATGATGGCGCTTGCACCCGTGCTCGGGTTCCTCGGTTTTCCTGTGGAACTGGTACCGATGGCCATATTCCGTCCGCTCACCGGAAGCGGTTCTGTCGGGGTGCTGGCGGACATGATCGCCACCTACGGCGAGGATTCACTTATCGTGAAAATGGCAGCCACCATGTTCGGATCCACCGAGACCACTTTCTACGTGATCGCCGTTTACTTCGGTGCCATCAGTATCCGCCAGGTGAAATATTCCGTTCAGACCGGGCTGATCGCCGATCTTGCGGGTATCATCGCTTCCGTGATCGTTGTGCGGATCCTGTTCGGGTGACAGGACAGGGCAGAAAATCAGGTCCCGGCCGGATTACTGGTTCCGGCCGGAGATTCCGGCATGTCGCCGGGTGATGGCGCCTGTTCGGGTGCCGGGCTCCTGCCGGAGAAGCTGGCATGTCGCCGGGTGATGGCGCCTGTTCGGGTTTGGGAACCGGTCTGTTCAATAGCTGAGGCCGTGTCCAACCGGAAAGTCTCTGCCGAGTGAAACGGGAAGCTGTCCGCCAGGC
>SKUI01000079.1 GCA_007122185.1 Rhodothermia bacterium
TCGGCAGGGAGGATATCGAAGCCATCGCCGTCACCGAAGGTCCCGGCCTCATGGGATCGCTTTTGGTAGGGCTCTGCTTTGCCAAAGGCCTCGCCATCCAGTGGAACAAACCGGTCATCGGCGTCAACCATATCGATGCCCACATCTATGCCACCTTCATCGACGAGCAGCCGCGGCTCCCGTTCGTGAGTCTGGTGGTCTCGGGTGGACATACCCAGATCTTCCATGTCACACGTCCGCTCCGGCACACGCTCATGGGGCAAACCCGGGACGATGCCGCTGGCGAGGCCTTCGACAAAATCGGGAAATTGCTCGGCCTCGCCTATCCTGCCGGACCCGAAATCGACCGGCTGGCCCGGGACGGTGACCCCGGATTCTACGATTTCCCGCGTGCCATGATGAAAAAGGGGCTCGATTTCAGCTTCTCCGGACTCAAAACATCGGTGCTCTACTACCTTCAGGATATCCCGGAACCGGAGCGCGCGGCTTTTGTCTCAGAGCACCTTAACGATCTGTGCGCCAGCATTTCCGCGGCCATCACCGATGTACTCATCCACAAGCTGCACCAGGCTGTGCGTAAAACCGGAGTCAAGAGTGTGATCATAGCCGGTGGCGTATCGGCCAATTCGATGCTGCGCGAAAAAGCGCGCAAGATGGCCGGGGAGCTCGGAGCCTCACTGCACATCCCCCATCCAAAATACTGCACCGACAATGCTGCCATGATCGCCGTCACCGGTTGGTTCAAGGCCAGGGAGGGGATGATCGACGACCTGCACCTGAAACCGTATGCCAGATATCAATGGGACAAAATGACCGGCTGAACAGGAGTTTTCCCAGCTGAAAACGGATTTGCCCGGCAAAAACAGGCTCCCCTACCAAAAAGCGAGCGTATGGATAATGGAAGCACAAAAGCGGGGGCGTACATGTATTCACCCCGATGAACCCTGTTTTTTGCACGCTTCTACAGCCAGGCGGTCCACCCGGTTGTTGCGCTCATCATCGGCGTGGCCTTTCACTTTGACCCATTCCACGTCGTGCGGCCGCATGGCATTCAGCAGCTCCTCCCACAGGTCCCGGTTCTCAACGGGTTTCTTGTCGGCTTTTTTCCAGCCCCGGCGCAACCAATTGTCCACCCATCCCTGGGTAAAGGCATTGACGATGAGGGCGCTGTCGCTGTGGATGGAAACGCGGCAGGGACGTTTGAGGGCGTGCAGAGCCTCTATGACCGCCCTGAGCTCCATCCGGTTGTTGGTGGTTGCCGGCTCTCCGCCGCTGATCATTTTTTCGCGCCCGCCCCACTGGAGCAGGGCTCCCCATCCGCCCGGACCGGGATTGCCGCTGCAGGCACCGTCGGTATACACGATGACGTGGGGCTTGCTCATGAGGACTCACTCTCCTGTTGGAGACCGCCCGGTCTGTCCGGCAACAGCCAGCGTTCTGAGATGTCGTGCAGCATCTGGTTGTAGCTGTCTGTGTTGGCGGCAACCTGCATTTCCCAGTCAGAGGTATTATTCGGATCCATGGCGGCCAGGCCCCGGCTGACGTTGATCAGCGGAATTCCCTGGTGACGGCGAAGATGTTGCGCCAGTTCGGTCACTGATCCGCCCTGTGCGCCAACGCCCGGGATCAGCAGCGGTGCTTCCGGAAAGGCCTGAAGTATCGGTCCGTAGAACGCGCTTTGCGTAGCTCCGATCACCATGCCGAGCGTACCGGGATGTTCCAGCGAGGTGCTGCGCAGCCGGCAGGCAATATATTCGCTGAGGGAGCTTGCCCCCTCGAAGGGACGCATCATCAGGTCGGCCGCACCCGGGTTGGACGTGAGCGTGAGCGCGTAGGCGGCACGGTGCGCATCCTGCAGAAAAGGGTGGAGCGTATCCAGCCCTATGAAAGGGAACAGGGTGATCGCATCGAACCCGAACCGGTCAAACCATGCGGTTTTGTAACGTGCGTTGGTGTGCGGTACGTCGCCCCGCTTGGCGTCGGCTATCAGGACCTTGCCCGACGGGATGGCATCGAGCACATCATTGAGGGCATGGAAAGCGTCTGTTCCCAGTGCCTCAAAATAGGCGATGTTGATTTTGTAGGCCGCCACGCCGGTTTTGGTCTGTTCGATCATCCGGCGGCAGAACGTGACGGCGGCTTCTGTCCCGGAGAGCCCCCGGTTCCGGATTTCCGGGGGAAGGAGCTCCGGCACGGGGTCCAGCCCGGCGCACAAAACGGTACGGGATGCCCTGATGGAAGCCAGCAGTTTTTGCGGGTAGGTCATAATCGGATGGTTTGTTTCGGCCCAAAATACGATAATATTTAATGCAATTTCGGGATATATTGCATGCCAGTTTGTGCGGCCTGCAGCCGAAACATGGTTTTTTCCAGTATGCCGAAGCCGCACCGGAACAAAATTCAGATAATAATCTCGGATCGATAATGACTACCGACTGATGGCTACCGACACCTGGTTCGAATCGTGGTTCGACAGTCCCCTCTACGAACAGCTCTATGCCAACAGGGATGATACCGAGGCGGCGCTGCTGGTCAAGTGGATCGCGGGATTGCTTCCACCCGACAGGTATCCGTTTGCTGTGGATATGGGATGCGGGCGCGGACGCCATTCGCTGCTGCTGGCGAAAGAAGGCTATCGTGTGACAGGGGTGGACCTTTCCCCCAAAGCCATAATGAAAGCCAGCGAAAAGGCAGCGGATGAAAGTGTCGCGTATGTCCATTTTGAAATAGGGGATATGCGTACGTGGCAGGGTGCACCATGTGACCTTATGTGCAATCTCTTCACAAGTTTCGGGTATTTCGCTGACGACGATAATAATTTGCACGTCATAACTAATATGTGCGCCAATCTGAAGCAGGGAGGCTGTCTGGTGATGGATTATCTGAACCCGCAGGCAGTGCGCA
>SKUI01000107.1 GCA_007122185.1 Rhodothermia bacterium
AGCGCGGAGAACAGGTTGGCTCCGAAGACGCCCGCGAGGTCGGGCGTGCGTGCGAGCACGGCCTGGAACTGCGACGCGGCGGTGCTGGCGTCGTTGTCGTTGTACTGGGTGTCGAGGACCGTGACGTTCGGGAAGTTCTCGGCCATCTCCATCTTGAAGCCGGCTTCGCGCTGGTCGGTGGTCGAGATGCCTGGGCGCACGTTCGAGACGTACACGGAGCCCTCGCCGCCGATCGCGGCGGCCATGGCGCGAGCTGCGATCCGGCCACCCTCGATGTTGTCGGAGGCGATGTACGAGAGCGGGAAGTCGGCATCGCCGAGGCCGGTCTGGTAGTTGCCGTCGCCGATGAAGGTGTCGACGGTGATCACCGGGATGCCGCGCTCGACGGCCTGCCGGAGCGGTTCGATGAGCTGCACGGTGTCGGTCGGGGCGATCAGGATGGCGTCGGGTTCGCGGGCGATGACGGCCTGGAGGACGGGGACCTGCAGGACCGGGTTGAACTCTTCGGCGCCTTGGAACGAGACGCGGATGCCCAGCGCCTCGGCGGCCGCTTGGGCGCCGCGGTTCATGGTGATGTAGAAGGCGTCGGTGGTCAGACCGGGCACGAGGACGATCTCGATGTCCCGCTCGGCTTGGGCGAACGAGAAGGCCATCAACGAGACGGCGAGCGTGAGGAGGACCTTGCGCATGTGTGCTCCTTCGTCAGGATCGGAACGAGAGACGGCGTTGCGTCGGGCCGCTTGCGTGCTGAAGCGTCAGGCGATCACCTCCCGTCGGCTTGGACTGGAGGAGGCGATGCGTGCAGGCTGACCGGCCCCGCCGCGGGCAGGAAGACGTCGTAGATGGGGAGCATCGCTGCGCCGAGCGCGGCGGCGAAGCGTCCGGCCGTGGCGACGCGCAAGACCGCGCGATGCGGGCGGCTTCGCATCGTGAGTACCTCGATGATCGGACGAGCGGTGTCGACCAGGTGGCGCAGGATCTGCTGCGGGTACAAGCCGCCCACCACCACGGCGCCGAGGTCGAGCAGGTGATCGGCCGACACGGCGACCTGTGCCAAGCGCCGGGCCGCGGCGTCGAGCCAGGCGAGCACGTCGGGGTCGGCGTCGCCGAAGCGCGCCTCGAGCTCGGCCAAGGCGCCCTCGCCGAAATCGCGCTCGAAGGCGAGGAGCGACACGAACGATTCGAGCGAGCCCGGGGGGCCCTGGAACCAGGACGGGCCCTGACGGTCGGTGATCACGTGGCCCACTTCGCCGGCGTTGAAGCTGGTGCCACGGTGGACGCGGCCGCCGAGGAACAGGCCGCCGCCGACGCCGAACCCGAGGAAGACGTGGAGGAAGTCGCCCAGGTCTCGGTCCGTGCCGTACCAGTACTCGCCGATGGCCGAGGCGGTGGCGTTGTTGTCGAGATAGACCGGGAGCCCGAGCCGCTGCGACAACCAGTCCCTGATCGGCACGTTCTGCCATTCGTCGTCATAGATGAGCGGGCTCACGGTGCCGTACGCGAAGTCGATCGGCCCGAAGGTGGCGAGACCGGCACCGAGCACGCGAGCCATCGGCACGCCGTTGCGTGCCAGGATGGCGCGGCACAGCGCCTCCACGCGCTGCACCGTCTCGTCCGGCCGCAGGGGCGGAACCCGTTCCCCAGCCTGATCGACGACCGTACCGTCGGCGTCGACCAGCACGACCCCCAGATCGCGATGCTCGACGTGCGCGCCGAGCGTGAAGGTGGCCCCTGGCCGGATGCGCAGCTCGATCGGCGGCTGGCCCCGGCCTTGTGGCCGCCGGCCGCCCTCCTCGACGTACCCGGCGTCGATCATGGCAGCGACGACGTTGGTGACGGTGGCGGGCGTGAAGCCGGTGTACCGGGCCAACTCGCTCCGCGTGACGGGCGCGTAGCGCCGTATCGCTTCGAGCACGAGGGCTTCGCTAGCGCTCTTGGCCTGGATGTTCGCCACACCGCTCCTCGTCGACCCGCGGCCTTCGCTCCAGTGCCCGGCGGCCGGAGTGAGGCCTCCAGCGGATACGCTTGTCGCCTTCCGTTGCCGATTATGCTACCTGACTAAATTTAGTACTGTCAAGTAATGGCGCTGGCGCCGATGTGCAGGCGCTCTGCGCTGAACGGGACCTCCACCCCGAGCCCGTCGAGGCCGCGTAGGACGAGATGATCCGGGCCCACGTCGAGCCCAACGACCCGCTCGAACCCAGGCGGCACGCGCACCGCTCCGAAGGCGTAGCGCACCTCGAGCGGTCGTGCGGGGTCCAGCGTCACCACCGTCGGCATGCCGGCCTCGTGCCACGGATGGGCCTCCAGTGACGCCGAATGCCCGAGGTGGAAGGCGGCGGTGATCTCCTCGATGCCGAGCACGCGCCGATGGCGCGACGAGAACGGCGGGTAGTCGCGACCACCGTTCGACATCCACAGGAGGGTGGCCCGGAGCGGACCGTGCGGACGGAGCGCGAACCACGCCCAGCCTCCAGCCCGCGCCACCGCGGCAGACCAGGCGTAACGCTGGTCTGGCGCGTCCGCGAGCAGCACGATCTCCTCGCAATCCTCGAGCGTCGGGTAGATGGTGAGGTCGGCCGTGGTGCCGTCTGCCAACCGAGCGTCATGCAGCGACGCGAAGCGCGCTGGGTACCTGAGCTTCGAGCGGCCTCGGTCGGGGTCGGGCTCGACCGGGTGCGGCGGCGTGCCGATCCAGGTGCGCGCTGAGAACGAGAGCAGCAGCCGATCGGAGGCGGGGGCGGCGAGCATCGCGTGATGCCCGATGGGTAGCGCCCCGGCACCGCCTTCGAGGCGGTGGATCTGGACGATCGTCGGTGATCCGTCCGCCACCTCGACCCGCTTGCGCACCGTCGCCCCGCACACGCGCGCGTCGAGTTCGAGGTCGAGGC
>SKUI01000219.1 GCA_007122185.1 Rhodothermia bacterium
ATTTCAATTGCTTCTTCCAGCGTGATGCTGCGTGCCTGCTGGGCAGCTGCCGGAAGCGACATGCAAAAAACAAGTATGACGGCTAATGGTAAATTGAGGTTCATCTGTTCTTCCTTATAACAATGGGTGATTCTGAGTGTAACTCAGATAATGATAGTAAAAAAGGTGGTGAAGGTAACGGTGATGCCATCTTAGACGATATCGAACACAATTGGTTGCAAAAAAGTTACCGGTATTGTCATTCCGCTTTCTCGCTGCGTTCTTCCAGGGCCTGTTCCACTCGCTGCATCACGTACCGAACGGCACGTTGGGTGGCCATTTTCTTCAACTCTTGTATGAAGAGCGATGAAAAAGAGCTGTCGGAAGGTTCTGTGACGGTAACTTCCGCTTCCTGCGCCACTTTTTTTGTGGAACCGCCCCGCCCCTTTCTTGCCAGTATAAAACCGGCAAGCAAGGCTGTCCCGACAAGATGCAACGGGTATCGGTCCACCCAGTAGCGAAAGCGGACACGGTCCGTCATACTGTGGCGCACTTCCTTCAGTGAGGATTCTATATCGCCCTGGATCTGCTCCATCTCTTGTTTGAGCGCCATTTTCCGGGCTTTAAGTTCCTTTATATCCCCGGATTTGGGGTGATTCTTTTCCATCCTTCCTCACTCATTTTGCTTTTTGGATTCCCGGCCTGTCTGCTGACCCGGGCTGCTCTCTTCCCCGGTATCCGGGCTGCTCCGGATATCAGGGTTGCCTTGCCCGTTGTCCTCAAGCTGGCTTAGCTGCTCCTGCATGTCTTTCATGAACTGCTGAAGCATTTTGTCACGGGTGGCCATGACCATGGAACGGGGCCGTCGCAGAAAGAACATGGTTCCGATGATTACAATGGGCAGTGCTACCAGGATGAAACCGAGCCCTTCATTGCCGAGCAGATCGCCGACGAGCTTGGATGCCGCGAAAAGAATGAGAATAAGTCCAACCGACAGGAACAGAATGCCTGTCAGGCGATACATGGCGTGGGCTATGAGGCCGGAGATACGCTCGCCCATTTCGAGGGCAAAGAGTTCTATACGTTTCTCCAGGAGGGCCTTGAATTCACCAGGCAGTTTTTTCAGATTATTGATGAGGGAATCGAATTCTTCCGGACTCATTCTTACCTGCTCCTTTTGGTCATTTTTCCTATTAGAAATCCGGCCGCCAACGCTATGCCGATGGAACCGGCGGGATTTTTCCGGACCATTTCGGCGACACGGACTTTGGTCTCCTGAAGTCGTCTTTGAAATGCTTCATCTTCCCAGGTTTCCTGCGCCCGATGTACCAGTTTTTCGAGAGTTTCAATAATGGGATTCATAAAAATTTGCCTTTTATTTTCTTGTATGAGCCGTAATCCGCCATGTTTTTTTCCGTCACGGTCATCATCCGTGACCGCAAATGCGTGACATAGAGGAAAATACAGAATTCGGCGACAAATGCTAAATCTGCAACACTTTCATGCTGTCTCAACCGGCGGGCATCACTCAAACCGCAGACTTTCGATCGGATCCAGCCGGGCGGCTTTCCATGCCGGATATACCCCAAACACCACGCCGATGATCGTCATTCCGATAATTCCGGCAAAAATGGCAAAAACGGGCAGGACAAAGGTCGTATCCATCATGATCACCAGGATATTCCCTGCCAGGATGCCCAGGAACATGCCTATCAATCCGCCCAGCTGACAGACGATGACAGCTTCGGTAAGGAATTGGATTACAATACTTTTACGATTGGCCCCGACCGCCTTGCGGATACCGATTTCCCTTGTCCGCTCGGTCACGGAGACCAGCATGATGTTCATCACACCAATGCCGGCCCCGAGCAGCGCGATGCCGCCAACGACAAATCCGAACAGGTACAACACTCCTGTGAAATCGTCAAAAACGCCCCTGAGGGTTTCATTTGTCTCGATTTCAAAGTCGTTTTCGCGGTCGGGTGGAACCTGGCGGATGATCCGCAGCAAGCCTGTGGCCTCATCCACCGTCTCGTTTATCAGCATTACTGACGGCGCCCGTATCTGGAGGCCGATATTGCGTTCGCGGCCGTATATCGAGGCCAGCCGGGTATAGGGAATCAGTACGAAGTTGTCAAGCGATTCTCCGAACGCCGTCCCCTTGGCTTCGATCACACCTACAACGGTGTAGAATTGACCGTCGATGCGTATGCGCTGGCTGATGGCATTGCGGTTGCGGAACAGATTGTCGCGCACATCGGAGCCGATGAGCACGAAGGGACGCCCATCCGCTACATCGTCCCGGGTCAGGTCGCGTCCTTCTTCGATACTGTAGGCGTTGTTGGAGATCCAGAATTCGTTGCTGCCGCGGACCTGGACGTTCGGTTCGGTAGATTGATCACCATAGTGGATCCGGGTGGTGCGGAAATTCACGTTCGGTGAGACAGCACGGGAGAGTTCGGCCATATCGCGGTAGCGTTCGAACTGCCGGAAGGTGATCGGCTCACGGGCGGTGCGGCCATGGTGGTTGCCTACAACGACCATCGGACGCGTGGTCACACTGATCACATCGCTGCCCATGAGCGTCATGGTATTCTGGAAAAAATTATCTATTACCTTTACAGCTGTGGATGCGCTGATCACGGCGAATACACCCACCACGATGGCCAGCAGAGTGAGCGCAGCCCGGGTCTTGTTGGATCCAAGGGCGCCGAACGCCATTTTTATGGTCTGCCACAGATGCATGCTCTTACCTCAGAAATAGCGAAGGGATTCAATGGGGTCTGATTTTGCAGCCCGGTTGGCGGGCAGGAATCCGAAGATCATCCCCGTGATGGTCGTGATCACAAAAGCGAGGATGATGGTCTGTATGCCCAGATGTGCCACAAAATACTGGTTGATGA
>SKUI01000260.1 GCA_007122185.1 Rhodothermia bacterium
TCGGAACCGAGGACGGTCACCGCACTGCTCAGCCGGATTTTTTTAGTGCGTGCCGCCGCAGCCGCAAGCAGGACCGGCGGGGCCGATGCCAGGTATTCCGGGCGGTGATGCTCGCCTATGGCGTAGACATCCAACCCGGCCTGGTCCGCCAGTTCGACCTCTTCAAGCATGTCTTTCAGTCGCTGTCCGGGTGAGCGGCCCTCGCCCGTATCCGACAGCGGGGTGTTCTCGACAAAAGAGTAAATTCCAAGTTCCATAGTGAAGATATGAGTATATATAGTGATGAAATATCGTCTCGGGATACATCCACCCGCTCAGTTCAGTAAAACTCACGAGAAAGGATTCACATCCCTTCCCATTGTGGTATTATGTGCTCCTTACTGAATGTGTGGTATTATGTGCTCCCGTTTCAGAGTTACGTGTTTTTTTTCGATTTTGTAAGTAACGATGGGTGTGAATACAATGGATGCAGGTACCAATCCGTGCAGAGGCACAACAATGAAAAACCATTTTCCATTGCGAAAGGTTTCGGCATCATCGATGCTGATCCAATTGCTCCTGGCTGTATTGCTGACGGCCGGCTGCCTGGGTCCCGTTGCCGAACTCTATCCCGATGACCCGGATAAACGCCCGGTGCCGGTCTATATCGTGAAAGTGGGTTGGCATGCCGGACTTATCGTCGAGTCGGACCAGCTAAGCGAAGACTTTCCGGAACACGAAGACATGCCCCGGGCAGAACTTCTCAAAATCGGCTGGGGGGACGACAAATTCTACCCCGAACCCGACCCTTCGTTCTGGCTGTACCTGCGAGCCGCGTTCTGGCCCAGCCGCAGTGTCCTTCATTTAGTCGGGATGGATGTGCCGGCCGACGAGTACTTTCCCGGTGCCGATGTGATAACACTGCATATTTCCGAGGAGGGCATGGCCCAAATGTCGGAGTTCCTTTCGGGATACTTTCGCCTGGATGAGGACGGCGCGCCGCAATTCCACGAATGGGGGCGCTATGGCAACAGTGCCTTCTTCAAGGCGCGTGGCAGATACTACCTTCCAAAGACGTCCAATACCTGGACCGCGCGTGCGCTGCGCTCGGCCGGCGTGCCCATCACACCGGTCTATGGCGTCACCGCCGGGAATGTCATGCGCCAGGCGCGGCGTGCCGCGGATAAGGACGAAGAGTGACCTGGCAAGGGCTTGGTCTGACCAAATGGTCAATTTCTGCTTGACAACAAAAAGGAATACTTGTACATTAATTATTGACCAAATGGTCAAACCAAAAAATCAGGTTTTTTTCTCAGGCTCACAATGAACCATTCCCGGCATCCACCAATCCACCAATCCACCAATCCACCCATCCACCCATCCATCCGCCCACTCACTCACTCACTCACTCACCTACCTACCTACCTACCTACCTACCTACCTACCTACTTAACCCACTGATGGCGTGATGCAATTGCAAATTTCACTCGCTGCCAGTTTCGATTTTTAAATATGAAAAAAGAAGACCTTCAGACAGATCAGATCATACTGGATGCAGCGCGCAGGGTATTTCAGCGCTCGGGACTGGGCGGAGCACGAATGCAGGAAATCGCTGATGAGGCTGGAATCAGTAAAGCATCCCTCCACTACCATTATCGGAGCAAGGAAAAACTGTTTCAAAACGTATTTCAGCAGGACTTCCAGAAATTCATGATTCCCCTGGTGGAGATACTCAGGGATCCTGTGCTTAGCCTGGAGCAGCGCATTCGGACATTTGTCGGTTCCTACATCCAAACGCTTTTGAATAATCCGAGCCTGCCGCTGTTCATTATGCAGGAGCTTTCCAGCAACCCGGACCGTTTGATATCTATGGCAGAAGAAAAACTGTTCGGGAGTATGGAGGGCGAGGAAAAGGATCCGGGTCGGATGTCCGGAATGTCCGGCGAAGGAGCATCCGGCCAGACTGTAATGGAAAAGCCGCATTTTCTGGAAACATTTACCCGCCAGATTCGGGACGGCATGGAGCGTGGAAACCTGAACCGGGTCGATCCGGAGCAGTTCATTTTGAGCCTTATCAGCATGTGTGTCTTTCCGTTCGTGGGGCGGCCTATCGTCCGCATGGTGTTCAAAAAGGACGAGCAGGAATACGAGGGTTTCCTTCGTGATCGGGAAAAGGAAATTCTCGAGTACCTGTTCCGGGTCCTCTACAAAAATTATGAGCCATGAGGTGTGGACTGAGGACAGAGCATGGCAGATTTTCATGGAAGAAAGAAATTCGCAAAACAATGACAAGAAAACGACTACTCTTATTACTGATACTTGTGATCATGACCGGAGAGTCACAAGATCCGGCCCAGGCATGGTCATTCAGAATTACGCCGGCCCATGCCCAGACGCAATCCCATGCCCAGACGCAATCCCATGCCCAGATGCAATCCAATACCCAGACGCCATCCGATGCCTTCACGTCGGGTAATATCCTCACGCCATCCGATACCCTCACGTTGGAACAAGCGCATGAGCTGGTCCGAGAGCGATTTCCCCTGGCAGAGCAGATGGATATGCAGCGGGAAATCAGAAATCTGCGGGTAAAAAACATTGATGCTGAGCGTCTGCCAGGCATTTCGTTGTCAGGCATGGCGCAGTATCAGTCAGATGTCACCGCGATAGATATCCAGTTGCCAGCCATGCCGAATGGGTTTACGTCGCCGTCGCAACCGCATGATCGGTACCAGATTGCACTGGATCTGGAGCAGCGGCTCTACGATGGAGGGCGGACCCGCACCCGGCGCGAGTTGGAAAAGAGCAGATCAGACCGGGCCATCCAGCAGATCCGTGTCGATCAGCACGAACTCAAAAACCGTGTTAACGATGCCTGGTTTGCCA
>SKUI01000194.1 GCA_007122185.1 Rhodothermia bacterium
ATGGCCCAGATCCGCAACAACAGCGGAACGGCGTTTGATCAGGCACGCGTCCGCCTCGTGGCCGGTGATGTGCGCATGAGCCCGCAGCGTGCCCCGCAATTGCGAGCCGCTGTGGCCGATGAGGTCGTCATGTCGGGATATTCCATGCCCGAAGCCGAGCAGTATGCCGACCATTACGTCTATGAGCTGCCAACACGTCTGGATCTGCCGGAACGGGAGCTCTATCAGTTTCCGCTGGTATCAGCAACCTCTGTGGATGCGCGCAAAATTTACCGCTATCACGCGAGACCTTTTTCGGGAACAAGCCAGGAACCGCACCGGTTGGATGTGATCTACGCATTCCACAACCTGGATGAGCAGGGACTTGGCAAACCCATGCCCGGCGGTATCGTGCGGGTTTACCGTCAAACCGAAACGGATGCGCCCGGCTATCCTGACTCCGATACCGGAAGGATGGACGATGACGGCTTGCGCTCCGCCGGCATGCAGCTGTTGGGCCAGGATCGGATATCCCACATTGCCAAAGGGGACCGGTTTGAGGTGATGACCGGACGGGCCTTCGATGTACGGGCTTTGGAGACGCTTACACGACATGAACAGGTGGCACCCAGGGTGCGCGAAGAAAGCCGTGAGATCACACTGAAAAATGAAAAGGATGAGGATGTGGTTGCGACGGTGATCGTCCCCCTGCACAGAAACCTGAGCGTCGTAAGCGAAAGCCATGAACCCGTCAGCGAGTCGGCGGACCGGCGAGTCTACGAGATCTCCGTGCCAGCGGAAGGCGAAAACCGTCTCAGCATCACAATACGCCAGAGCAACTGATCAGGCAACAAGCCAGAGCCACTGACCTGGCGAAACAACAGGGTGCGGACTAGTCAAAAGACAAGGATCGATCTGTTCTGATACGATTGCGCAAGCTAAACAGTTGGAAAATGCTTGCAAACAGATTCTCTTCCGGGGGAAAGAAACCGCGTATCAGCGCAGACTGGTGGATCCCTCGTGGAAGGAAAGCATGGTTTCCAGGTTCAGGAGCCCTTCGTAGTAGGCCCTTCCGATGACCACGCCGTACATCCCCTCAATGGCCAGCTGCCGCAGATCCTCATCACTGGCCACACCGCCGGATGCGATGATGTTCACCTGGGGATAACGTTTGGCTATCTCGGTATAAAGACCGGAGTTGACCCCGGTGAGCATGCCGTCACGGGCAACATCGGTGCAGAGGATGGTCCGGACTCCCAGACGGACCATCTTTCCAAGAAAGTCCATGGCACTCTCATCGGAAGTTTCTTCCCATCCGCCGTAAGCCATTTTCCCGTCCTTGATGTCCAGGCCCAGGATACAGGTGTCACCGCCATAGATATCGATCGAAGCAAGCCACTCATCCGGACGCTGGACCGCCATCGAGCTGCTGACAATGCGGGATACCCCCGCCTTAAGAAGCGTCTTGATATCCCGGCGGCTCCGGATACCGCCACCGCACTGAACACCTACGCCAGTCTCTTCAATAATGCTCTCGATCACGGGCAGGTTAACGAACCGTCCCTCCCTGGCACCGTTCAGATCCACAATATGGATGTGGGAAAAACCCGCATCCCGGAACTCTTTTACGAAAGAAACCGGATTATCCGAATAAACCGTGACCTCTTTGTAATCGCCTTTCTTCAATCGTACGACCTGCCCGTTCAGCAGATCAATAGCAGGAATAACATGCATCGCGTAACCCTTACTGATAAACCCTGTTGGTTAAAAAAGAAATACTTGTAAAAAAAGCCTCCACAGTCAGGAAGGAAATATACACGCTGCAAAATTATTCTGCATCCCCTTTTTCTTGTGGATGGGATTTCCATTTGACCTGGGACCAGAGTATCCATATCCCGAAAATCACAAGGGGGATACTGAGCAGCTGACCCATACCGATCATCCAGGTCTCAGTGAAAGCCGCCTGCTCGACCTTCGTGTATTCCACGAAAAAGCGACTGCCAAAGAGGATGATCATGAAAACACCGGACAGCAAACCCACCGGCGGAAACTTTTTGTAATAGTAGTAAATGGCGAACAGAACCACGAAGATCAGGATGCAGATGAGCGCCTCGTACAGCATGGTGGGGTGCCGGGGCAGCATATCCACCCGGGCGAAAATGACGGCCCACGATACATCGGTGGGCAGGCCCACGATCTCGGAATTGAAGAAGTTGCCCACCCGGATGAAAGCGCCGCCAAGGATCACGGGTATAGTGATGCGGTCCGCCAGCCAGAAAAACGTGATGCCACGGTTTTTCCGGATATAGAGCCACATGGCCAGCATGATGCCCACCGCGGCGCCGTGACTGGCCAGGCCGCCCTGCCATAGGAACAGCACCTCGTGAAGATTGCGGATGTAGTAGTCGAAATCGTAGAAAATGACGTGGCCGAGCCGTGCGCCGATCACCGTACCGACGATAATATATATCAGCAGCTGGTCGGCAAGGGCCACATCCTTCCCGGCATCGATGAAGAGTTTACGGCCGATAAAATAACCGATCAGGAAAGCCGCGGCGAAAAGCACGCCATACCAGCGGACCATCACAGGCCCGATTTGCTCAATGGTGGGACCGGGAAGGATCAGGAACACCAGCTGGCCCAGAACGAGCGACCCGACCAGGACGCCGGCCGTCTGCCATCCGCTGAGCTCTTCGGGCTTGTCGCCCCTCTCGCCCTTGACTTCTTCCTTTTTTCGTTTGCGTCGTTTACGCTTGCCGGCGCTTTCATCCTCCTTTTTCAGAAGGAAGTAGGGAGCCGCGATGAACAGGACGGCGGCAAGGATCAGCCCCGGAATGCTCACGGCAAAGGGAAGTGTGATCTCACCCAGGTTGAACATGACGGGAC
>SKUI01000185.1 GCA_007122185.1 Rhodothermia bacterium
CACAAGGTCACATAGAATGTCCATGACGATTATAATCATGCCCTTGTGTGACGGGTTGCCATCATGGCCATTTCATGTTCAGATGTTTCTTTCTACGTCAAGACTACCCATGGAAAATAGCATATTGCGGTAAATAAAAGCATGTGACTTGTACCATGGCGTGCATCGCTGTGAATACTGGGTTTTCACCCCGGGGTGATATACCCGGGATTTTTTCGCACGTCGGCGCAATACCTGATCGATATCCGGTCTCTGTTAAAATGTCAGCCCAAATCCGATATGATGTCCTTCAATGTCATACAGAAACCGGTCCCCTGTGCCGGAATATCTCCTCCACGTATATCTGTATGCAATTTCAAGCCCATATCGGCCGAACAACTGTTCCAGATTCAGACGTACACGGCCATTCAGCAAAGCGATCTGACCGGCATCACTCCCCATTGAGCTGACCGCAAATCCAATTTGCGGCACAAATTCAGCGCGCAATCTTATGCTGTTTACCGGCCGAAAAAAAGCCCCGGCTCCCAGGCCTATCGATGCCGAGCTTTGGCGAAACTGCTCTGATTCCGGCTGTTGTCCGCCGGTTTCCCTGACCCGGGTATAATCGGTTGAGAGCCACAATGGCAGGGATACGCCATAGGTACTGCTCCGGGTCAGAGGCAGCGCACCTGAAATATTGGCTCCCAGATTCAAATAATTCAATGAGTCCGCTTCTCCCATCCGGTTGCGAAATCCACCGTAAATCTCAACGCCAGGCAGGTCCAGCCTCATCAGGTACACCGGTTGCGAGAAATTGTACACTCTGCCACGGAACGGTTCTCCATCGCGAAGACTCATGGTGAGGAATTCCGGTCCGGCCGTGAAAGAATTGGTGGATGTACGCGCCCTTCTTTCCGGCTCATCCACAGAAAACATCTGAGCCTGTAGCGTCATCGGCAATGTGAGCAAGATCAGCAGCGCAGACCGGAAGACCCATCCAACCGGATTTCCCCTATCCTTACACATGCCTGGGAACTTTTTTACTAAAAAGGGTTTTTTTTCTGATATCATGGACAAGATTCAATATGTGAATAATATGATCACTATAATCGCACTTCTTATTTCTATTTCACTGCCTATGGGAACACCGGAAGCTGAAACTTCATTCTTTGACTTTACCGTAACGAATATACGGGGTCATGAAGTCTCCATGGAAGACTTCAAAGGTAAGGTAATAATGGTTGTCAACACAGCATCGTTGTGTGGCTTTACCAAACAATACAACGATATGCAGGAACTGTTCGATATGTACAAGGATGAGGGGTTTGTCATTTTAGGTTTTCCTTCCAACAATTTTGGCAATCAGGAACCCGGCACCGATGACGAGATTCTTGAATTCTGTGAGACGAAGTTCAATATCTCCTTTCCGCTGTTTTCCAAAGTGGAAGTAACCGGAGAGCAGCAACACCCATTGTTCGTATTTCTTACTTCGACTGAAAACCGGGATTTCACCGGTGGGATAAACTGGAATTTCGAGAAGTTCCTTTTGGATCGTGATGGCTCACTTCAGCACCGTTTCCGCACCCGGGAGAACCCGCTAAGTGAAAATGTCCGGGATGCCGTTGCCCGTTTGCTTCAGGAATAGTGCTGGTGCAGTACAGCCATGGGGTGCAGGCAAACCGGAACTGTGCGAGTGAAACAGCGCGAATTGAACCGAACCAAAGACACCCGGCTCGCTCGAAAATTTCTTTTTTCATGCGCTGAATATTGACTCTGTACAAAAAATCTTCTTATATTTGATGTCCTTGGTCCGGTAGTTCAGTTGGTTAGAACGCCTGCCTGTCACGCAGGAGGTCGTGGGTTCGAGTCCCATCCGGATCGCAAAAAGCGTAGTCAATTGTACATCAATTGGTTACGCTTTTTTTGTTTATGTTCTTGTCTGTTTATGTTCTTGTATCCGGATGCAATTACCGGATCTGAACCAGCGTTCTTCCTACGGTTGCGGGAATCATTCAGGGAAATGCCCCCGCATGCCTGTCCGACACTTAAACAAATAAAAAACTAATACTTACTATCGCTTTTATCCGCTTCTTTGTTCATGAGTAATACAAGTTTACACCCGGAATACGAGGTAATTGTGGTCGGTGGCGGTCATGCCGGCAGCGAGGCGGCAGCGGCAGCATCCCGCATGGGGTGTCATACCCTGCTGATATCAATGAACCTCAATGCTATTGCCCAGATGTCCTGCAACCCGGCTATTGGTGGCGTTGCAAAGGGGCAGCTTGTCCGGGAGATTGATGCACTGGGCGGTATCATGGGCAAGGTTGCTGATTCTTCCGGTGTGCAATTCCGGATGCTAAACAGAAGCAAGGGTCCGGCCATGTGGAGTCCCAGGGCTCAGAGCGACCGTATGCTCTATGCGCAACATGTACGGGAAGAGCTTGAGCGAATTCCAGCCCTTCATTTGCGACAGGACAGTGTCACAGGGGTGGTCACGGAAAAAAACAAAGTGGTCGGCATTGAGACGCAAAGCGGTCAAATCATCAAAGGGAAAGCTGTTATTCTGACAAATGGCACCTTTCTCAATGGTCTCATACACATCGGAGAAAAGAATTTTGGCGGTGGTCGATCGGGAGAGCGTTCTTCTGCAGGGATCACTGCAAGTCTGGAAAAGCTCGGGTTTGAATCCGGTCGCCTTAAAACCGGCACCCCTCCCCGTCTTGACGGCAGAACGGTTGATCTCGATAAGCTCGAGATTCAGTACGGAGATGAACACCCCACACCGTTCTCCTTTCTTACGGACCGTCTTCCGGACCTGGAAGACCAGCTGACATGCTGGATTGCCTATACGACGCAGGAAGTTCACGATGTGCTGAGAACCGGCTTTAATCGAAGTCCCATGTTTAATGGCCGGATAACATCCACTGGTCCCCGGTACTGTCCCTCTATTGAGGATAAAATCCACCGGTTTGCGGACCGGAACCGCCATCAGCTTTTTCTCGAGCCGGAAGGGCGTAACACCTATGAGATGTATTTGAATGGATTCTCCACAAGTCTCCCCGAGGATACACAGTATCATGCCCTCCGCACCATACCCGGATTTGAAAATGTGGTCATGATCCGGCCCGGTTATGCCATTGAATATGACTACTTTCCACCGCACCAAATCCGGCGGAACATGGAAACGAAGCTTGTGGACGGGCTTTACTTTGCCGGACAAATTAATGGTACCACGGGTTATGAAGAAGCTGCCAGTCAGGGACTTATGGCCGGAATCAATGCAGCACGCAAAGTGCTGGACAAACCGGAAGTTGTCCTGCAGCGCTCCGAAGCTTACATCGGCGTACTTATTGATGACCTGGTCAACAAGGGCACCGAAGAACCCTATCGCATGTTCACTTCACGCGCCGAGCACCGGATATTACTCCGACAAGACAATGCCGACCTTCGACTGACCACACTCGGCCATGAAATCGGACTGGCATCAGACGAACGGAAAGAGCGGCTCGACGCCAAGCTTTCGCAAATCAACCAACTCAGAGCATTTCTGACCGGGTACAGCGCACGGCCGGAAATGTTCAATGACTTCCTGTCGTCGATCGGACAGTCACCGCTTCGACAGTCGCTGAAGATTCCAAAAATAATTACACGCCCTCATCTCACGCTCCCGGACCTTATTGCTCATGACCCGGAACTTCGCGGACAGGTTGAAAAGATAACTACCAACCCGCTGGTCATTGAGCAGATTGAAATTCAGTTCAAGTACGAAGGCTATATCGAAAAAGAGTTTGAGATGGTCCGGCAGATTCAAGAGAAAGAACATATGCGGATTCCAAAGAAGATCAATTACCAGAACCTGCAAAGCCTATCCAGTGAGGGAAGACTTAAACTTCACCGTGTCCGTCCAGAAACTATTGGTCAGGCAAGCAGGATCAGCGGGGTATCGGCAAGCGACATTGCTGTTTTGATGGTATATTTAAACAACTGACCCCGCAGGATGTTTCACGTGAAACATCCACAACTTTTGCACCCGCGTTCTGATATTAGATCCATGACGAATTCCCCGTCTGACCGTGTCCTGATTTCGAATGTTTCACGTGAAACATTCGAAAAAGCTTCCGTTCTTTTAGAAAAGCATGCCCTTCTGTTGGACAACCTCATCAAAAAATGGTTGTGGTGGAACCAGTCCGTAAATTTATTCAGCAGAAAAACGGATGCAGCACTGCTTGAGAAACACATTTACCACAGCTTCCTGCTGGTTTTTACAACCGCTGTACCTGATTGCAGGACGGTAGTTGACGCCGGAACGGGTGGCGGTTTGCCCGGTCTTCCCATGGCAGTCGCAAACGGGGAAAAAGAGTTCCTGCTCGTCGATAAAGTTCAAAAAAAATGCCTTGCCATCCGGGATATCGTTCGAAGCCTGAGGTTGTCAAACGTCAATGTCATGCATTCAGATATTTCCAAAATCCCCGACCGGTATCCTGCACGTATCGTATCCAAACATGCCTTTCCAGTAAAAAAAATATTGGAACACATGAAGAATAAGGACTGGGAGGAAATTGCCCTGTTGAAAGGAACCGAGGTCTTGTCTGAGATTGATGCGGATATGACCAGGCATTTTACGTTTTCTTTTCGCGCGTTTGGCCAACTAAGGGATCCCTTTTTTGATAACAGGGGAATCCTTCTTATTCACAAAAAGGATCTAGTATCTGACAGCCATGAACAGCAATGAACGGCGTTTGAAAATTCTTTATATGCTACAGTCGGGCAAGCGGATAACCAGCCGGACGCTCATGGAGGAGTTCGGGATCAGCAAACGCACGGTGTTCCGTGACCTGCAGGTAATCCAGAAATTGGGAGTGCCTGTTACTCATTATCCCGATATCGGCTACGGTGTGCTGCGGGATGGGCTGATCCCTGCCATCATGTTTACATTCCGGGAGCTTGCGGTAATCATGATGGGCCTCTCTTTCGTGAAAGCCCAGGTGGATCCGGAAATGATGAATGATGCCGAAAACGTCTCCCTGAAAATCCGCAGCACAATCCCACCCTCTCTGCAAGCCCAAATGAACACCCTGGAAAGCAAAACACTGGTTTCTCCTTATATCCGTAATATTGAGAACAGGCATTCCGGTGGGGACTGGTTCGCCCTCTGCTCGGCATTCGTCGAAAAACGCCCCGTATCATTCGACTACCGCGACCGGAAAAAAAGAACCTCTCGCAGAACGATCGATCCGCACCTGCTGGTGCATTTTACAGATCATTGGAATGTAATCGGCTTTTGCCACAGCCGAAAATCTCTCCGCAATTTCATGCTGTCACGGATGGACAATATTACGCTGGATGACCGGCCGTTTCTCAGGAGGCAGGATTATCAAAATGAAGAATTACTGTACGGCCGATCCAAAGAAAACATACCGGTGACAATCAAGGTGAACATCGAAAAATCCTTCTCCCTACTGACCGGACTGCCGGGAAAAGTTGTTGCGCGTTCTTCTGAAAATGACACGCTGATGCTGACTTTTCTCATTGACGATCTCGACTTCATTAATGAGTGGCTGCTTCAGTTTGGCAGGCACGTTGCTATTTGTGAACCCGATGCCCTTGTGGAGAAAAGGAAAGAATACCTCAAGGAGTTGCTCAAGGCCACACACCCCGCCTCATCCCATTGATTATTTTACTCTTACAGATCTTCATCAAATCCAAGCTGTCCGGTTTTTCCATCCTTTCCATCCTCCGGCCCTTGCTTGTCGGCGTTGTTCGGATCATTATCCGGGCTGCTTCCTGCAAGATCGTTTCCATTTCCGGTAAGATCGACCTCTTCGCCATTTTCACCGACCTTTTTAACCGCAGCTGCAACATCTTCACTTACAACACGAGTGATTCCGGAAATTTGGTCGTTGCTTCCAAGTCGCATCATTCTAACCCCTTGAGTGTTTCGACCCATGGACCTTATATCCTTGCTGTGCATGCGTATGATCTTACCCTTTTCGGTAATGATCATAAGGTCGTCGTTGTCGCTAATTTCTTTAAGCGCAATGAGTTTGCCGGTTTTTGGCGTAATTTTGAGAGTAATCACGCCCTTGCCTCCACGGGTCTGTTCCCGGTAGTCTTCCACCAGGCTTCTTTTGCCGTATCCCTGCTCTGATAGCGCAAGAACGGTTGCATCATTGGTATTCTTGATGACAACCATGTCGACCACCCTGTCGTTTTTGTCAGACAGGTTGATGCCGCGAACCCCCCGGGTATTTCTTCCCATTAGGCGGACATCGGTCTCCCGGAATCGGATGGCACGGCCGTTTCTGGCACCAAGCAGGATTGTGCTTTTACCGTCAGTCAGACTGGCACTTAGCAGGCAGTCGTCATCATCCACGCTGATGGCCAGAATGCCGTTTCTCCTTGGGCGGCTGTATGCATCCAGGCTGGTTTTCTTGACGATCCCTTTTTCAGTAGCCATGATAATGTTATGGCTGCGGGTGTATTTTTCATCATCAAGTGTTTTGACTGGTACGAAAGCCTGAACTTTATCGTCCTTTTCAATTTCGATCAGGTTGACAATTGCCCGCCCGCGGCTGAGCCGCGTTCCTTCTGGTATTTCATAAACCTTGAGCCAGTAGCATTTCCCGTTCTTTGTGAAAAAGAGAATGTAATTGTGGTTTGTAGCCACAAACAGGTGCTCCACATATTCATCATCTTTGGTAGTGGCGCCTTTCATGCCGGACCCACCCCGCTTTTGCCGGCGGTAACCGCTTACCGCTGTTCTTTTGATAAATCCGGTGTTGGATATGGTAACGACTACATCCTCATCGGCAATCATATCCTCAATGTTGAAATCCTCGGCGGAATAGACAATCTGTGTGCGACGCTCGTCGCCATATCGCTGATTGAGCCCTTCCAGCTCATCCACAATGATCTTGTTCTGGACGTCCCTGCTGGTCAGTATCCTGCGGTAATCACGGATCTGTTCCAGGATATCCTTGTATTCCAGCTCTATTTTATCTCTTTCGAGTGCTGTGAGCTTCTGGAGACGCATGTCCAAAATGGCTTTGGCCTGCAAGTCACTCAGTCCGAAACGCCTTCTCAGCCGTTCATTGGCAACGGGGACATTACTGGATGAACGAATGGTCTGAATCACCTCGTCCAGGTTGTCAACCCCGATTTTAAGACCTTCCAGGATGTGGGCCCGCGCCTCTGCCTGATCCAGGTCGTACAACGTACGCCGAATGATCACCTCTATCCTGTGATCGACAAAATGCTTGATGATTTTCTTCAGGTTCATCACCTTTGGCCGACCTTTCACCAGGGCCAGGTTGATAATACCGAAGGTATGCTGCATCTGTGTGTACTTGTAGAGCTGGTTGAGCACAACGCTCGGCACAGCCCCGCGCTTGAGCATGATGACAATGCGCATACCTTCGCGATCGGACTCATCCCGGACATCGGTAATGTCCGTGATTTTTTCGGACTGGACCAGGAAGGCGATTTTTTCAATGAGGGTCGCTTTGTTTACCTGGTAAGGTATTTCCGTCACAACAATTTGTTCCCGATTGCCACGCAGCTCCTCCACGGATGCCAGCGCACGAATGACCACGCGTCCACGCCCGGTTTCATAGGCCTCCTTGACACCTTCATAGCCATAAATAATACCGCCTGTCGGGAAATCAGGTGCGGTTATGTGCTTCATCAGGTCTGCAATCTCGATTTCCGGATCCTGGATGTAGGCCCTGATACCGTTGACCACCTCTGTCAGGTTGTGAGGCGGCATGTTGGTGGCCATCCCCACAGCAATTCCGGATGCCCCGTTGATCAGCAGATTGGGCACCATGGAAGGCATAACCGACGGCTCGGTGAGCGTGTCGTCAAAATTGGGCTGAAAATCTACGGTATTCTTGTTGATGTCCGACAGGACCTCCTCTGCAATACGATCCATGCGCACTTCGGTGTATCGCATGGCCGCCGCCGAGTCCCCGTCGACGGAGCCAAAGTTTCCCTGTCCGTCAACCAGCGTGTAGCGCATCGAAAAATCCTGCGCCATACGCACGATAGAGTCGTATACGGCAGAATCACCATGGGGGTGATACTTACCGAGAACCTCACCGACAATACGGGCGCTTTTCTTGTAGGCGCGGTTGTGGAGCATTCCCAGCTCGCTCATGCCGTACAGAACCCGCCGGTGGACCGGCTTGAGTCCGTCACGGACGTCGGGGAGGGCCCTTGAAACAATTACCGACATCGAGTAATCGATGTAGGATGACTTCATCTCATCTTCGAGATTGATTTTTATGATCTTGTCAGACATCAGAAAATGCGTGCTTTAGATATCGAGTTTTGCGTATTTGGCGTTTCTTTCAATGAATGCACGGCGCGGTTCCACCATATCACCCATCAGGACAGTAAACAGTTTGTCCGCAGCAGCGGCGCTTTCAACCGTTACCTGCTGCAATGTCCGTGTTTCGGGATTCATGGTGGTTTCCCACAACTGATCGGGATTCATTTCACCAAGTCCCTTATACCTGGAAACATCTATTTTCCTGGTGCTTTTCTTGAGTGACTTCAGGATTTTGTCCCTGCTGTCATCATCCCAGGCGTATTCGATTTTGCTGCCCTGTGTGACTTTATAGAGCGGCGGTGTGGCAATGTAGACGTGACCGCCTTCAATGAGCGGTTGCATATAGCGATAGAAGAACGTGAGGAGCAGCGTGCGGATGTGGGATCCGTCGACATCCGCATCCGTCATGATAATAATCTTGTGATACCTGAGATTTGTGATATCGAAGTCTTCGATAAAACCGACACCGACACCCAGTGCCGTGATGATGGCCCTGATCTCATTGTTCTCAAGGATTTTGCCTACACGTGCTTTTTCAACATTCAGGATTTTTCCACGCAGGGGAAGAATGGCCTGGAAGCTTCTGTTACGGCCGGATTTTGCCGAGCCGCCTGCAGAATCACCCTCGACCATATAGATTTCACAGTGAGCCGGGTCGTTTATGGAGCAGTCGGCCAGTTTACCTGGCAGTCCCATTCCCGCCATGGCGCTTTTCCGCTGTACCAGCTGGCGGGCTTTTCGGGCCGCTTCGCGTGCTTCGGCCGCTCTCATCACTTTATCGATTACGGCCCGGGCCACCTTCGGATTTTGCTCCAAATAGTCGTTCATTTTTTCATAGACGACTACCTCAACGGCGCTTTGCACCTCGGAGTTACCCAGCTTTGTCTTGGTCTGGCCTTCGAACTGGGGCTCCTGCACCTTGATGCTGATCACCGCTGTTAGCCCTTCACGAAAATCTTCGCCGCTTACAGCAAATTTGCCCTTAATGAGACGATTTTTTTCGCCATAGTTCTTCAACGCGCGGGTCAGCGCTCTGCGGAACCCGGAGATATGAGTCCCGCCCTCATGGGTATTGATGTTGTTCACATAGGAGTGCACGTTTTCCGAGTAGGAAGTGGTGTACTGCATGGCAACTTCCACGGGCACGTCATCGATTTCCCCGGAAAAATACATGACCTCGGGAACCAGCGGATCACGCCCCTCATCCAGATAACGTACAAAATCCTTGATCCCGCCCTCATAATGAAACACTTCCTTGAGAGGCTCCTCTTCCCGGAGATCTTCCAGTTCGATGGTGACCTCCGGATTGAGGAAAGCAAGTTCTCTCATCCTTTCGGCAATGATCTCAAAACGAAACTCATTTATCTGAGTGAATATGGTATCATCCGGGGAGAACGTTACAATGGTCCCGGTTTTCTCGGTAGTGCCAACTTTTTTCAGCGGCCGTGTCGTTTTTCCGTATTCAAAACCCATGATATGCACTTCACCGTCCCTGTGTATTTCCACATCGAACCTCTTTGAGAGCGCATTTACACAACTGACCCCAACACCATGGAGACCACCGGAGACTTTGTAGGATTCCTTGTCAAACTTTCCACCTGCGTGAAGTTTTGTAAGCACAAGTTCAACGGCCGGAATGCCGAACTTTTTGTGCACATCCACCGGGATACCCCGGCCGTTATCCTCAATGGTTATCGAGTTATCCTTGTTAATTTTAAGACCGATGTAGTTGCAATAGCCGACAAGAGCTTCATCGATGGAGTTATCGACCACTTCGTTTATAAGGTGGTGCAAACCGCGCTGTCCGGTATCGCCAATATACATGGAGGGCCGTTTTCTTACCGCCTCCAATCCTTCCAAAACCTGAATATTTGACGCTCTGTATTCGGGTGATTTCTGAGTACTCATTTCGAATGGTTAGGGTTAGCTGTCTGAGTGGCGCTCCGGCCGGGAAGGACTACCACTTTTTTCTTCCAGTTTAATTACGGAAAATAGCCCTTAATCACGTCATTTCAAAACAACTTATGATAAATATCGCCTTTGGTCACAAAATGGCTCCTGCGAGAAATTCATGAGATTGCAGGATGTGTCCGGCAGCTGGATTGTCCGTGTTGCCTCCGCTTGTTTACGGTTTATGGGGTTTGTTTTTTGAAATTTTTTGGGCTATATTTGGTGTCTGTCTGTAAATAATCCACTTGATTGAAATAAAATCATGTCATTGCGAGACGATATTTTCGGAACAAAGGCCCTGAACGGATACCGGTCCTCCAAGTCCAACAATAAAACCAAGCATCTTTTCAAGCTGAATCTTCAGAAGAGGAGGTTTTACATTCCGGAGGAAGACCGCTGGGTCACATTGCGGGTAACCGCTAAAACGGTGCGTACCATTAACCGCAAGGGGATCAGTGCGGTTCTGAAAGAGGCCCGTGAAAAAGGCACCCTTAACAAAAATATTTGATATCGGTTATGGCGAAGGCAAAAGG
>SKUI01000202.1 GCA_007122185.1 Rhodothermia bacterium
CAGGGGCTCGCTATGCGATTTTCTTGTCTTTCCATCCGGTCAAAGAACATCCTCACCGCTTTTCGCGGCAGACTTCAAATATACACCCTTTTTCTGATTCTTGTCAAACTTTATTTTGGATAAAATCCGGTTGCATCACGTCCGCATTCGTAAATCGCAACCATGGGTATCTGGAATCAGGGTTAACGGACACCCAGTTTTTTCAGCTTGCTTTGCAGCGTCGTAGGTTTCATCCCGAGCAGGCGGGCCGCCCCATCCTCTCCATAGATTTTATCACCGGTTTTCTGGAGGACTTTTTGAAGGTACCTGCGGTTCATTTCGTCAAATGGCACCAGATCACCTGAAAGAAGATCTTCAGCGACACCGCCTCCCGTGCGTGATACCCCGGCGGGATGAGCTCCCTGATCAGAATCTGCCGGTTTCAAGTCCTGTTCTGAGGAAGCCCCGCGGTCCTCGCTCCGTGGTGGTCCCGGCTCCTGCAGCATCAGGCGGAAGGACCCGGACGGAGATGACAGGAGCGAACGCCTCATCACCTCCTGAAACTCACGGAAGTTACCGGTCCATGAATGACCGAGCAGCTGTTCCATTGCTGCATCGGGAACGCGCAGATCACCCAGTTGCAAAACCCCGGCTGCAGCGCGCACCCAACCCTCGGCAAGGATCCGCAAATCATCACGGCGCTGTGAAAGGGGAGGCAAGAGAAGGGTCTCGAAACTCAGGAAGTAATACAGATCCGCCGAAAATTCTCCTTGCTGCATCCGCTCTTCCAGCAGAAATGAAGCAGTCGCCAGAACCCTTGTATCCGCTCCCGCATCCTGCCTGTCACGAAGCCAGCCAAGCAGTTTCGCCTGGTTGGCTGCCGTAAGCATGCTGATCTCGATCACCAGCAATACGAGTGCTTCGTCATCCGGCAGGGAATCAGCACGTGTGTTCTTGCCACAGAGACGGTCCACCACCCGATTCTGCTCCGATACAGGCATGGTTTCCAGATTCCACTCCATGCCTCGGGCCCCATGAAGTTTTCCTGCCTGGAGCACCTGTCTGGCAAGCGTACGTTTGCCGGTAGCGCGTTCCCCGCGGAAGAGCAGGTGGGCTTGCTGATCGGCCAGTGCATCCACCTTGCGCATAAGCGCCTGCATCAGCGACGATTCTGCAACAAAACCGATATATCGCTGGCCGGACACCGAAGATTCGGTGTCAGCTCCCGGGGACTCTGCCTCAACCGGCGACAGGGAAACCGCTATAAACGGATGAGGGGCCGACTTGACCGTAAATATGCGGAATGCAAATTGAAAATCGTGCACCCCAGCCCGTTTTGAATGAAAACGACAGACCGGTTTCTCCCCGCCGTTGCCGTTCTTGCTCTGCTTCGCAATCTGCTCCACCAGTCCCTCCACTTCTGCCTGAACCCCGGATCCTTCTGATTCCGATGCAAGCACGAATTCCTCCGGCTTGTAGCCGAGGACATTTCTTATATGCGAATTTGCAAAAATAAGATGTGCAGCCTGTTTTTCATCCACCCTGAAAATCAAAAAAAGACCGGGAATGTGGTCAAGCGCTTCCCGCCAGAATGAGTTCGTCATAATAATTTGAATCTGTGTTTTTGCCATCCATGGTACAACGAAATATCGTCACCAACGATACCGATTTCAGTGCTTTCATACAACACGGGATCCGTGTTTTTTCGGGGCCGGATGGCGTTCAGGGAGCTGGTATCCCTCGGGATCTTCATAATAGTCCCTGAAATAGTGCACAGCGGCATAGCAGATCGGGGTATCGAGCAGCGCGGAGAAAAACTTGAACATGTAAGAATTGATGATCAGGATGAGGAGCGCGCCCATTCCGGTCACATTGTCCCCCAGGTTACCGGCAAAGTAGAGGATGGAAAGGATGGCCGTGGAGTCGACTAGCTGGCTGACCATGGTGGATGCGTTATTGCGCAGCCAGAGATGTCTGCCTTTTGTGAATCGTTTCCAGAAGTGGAACAGCTGCACATCCACGGTCTGGGCCACCAGATAGGCGATCATGCTGCCGATGGTATTTCCCACCATGAATCCATAGACGCCATCGAACAACGTGGTGCCGCCGCTCACACCGGAAGCGTCCGGCAGATAGAAATTCGCGGTCATCACAGCCAGCATGAACAGGTTCATTCCGAAACCGATAAAGACCAGCAGCTGCGCTTTCTTTCGGCCGAAGAGTTCTGAAATAAGGTCTGTGACGAAAAATGTGAACGGAAAAGCCAGAAGTCCCACCGGGATGATCATGCTGTAGCGGCCGCCATCGCGCACCATGTCCGGCACAAGCGGGAGCAACCGGTCAGGCAGATCGATCGAAAAGAGTTGGATGAATTTGGTGGTGCCGATGATGTTTCCCATGACCAGCGCTGTCAGGAATACGGCACTGAGTCCCAGAAACAGGGCATCCCGTTTGTACCGGGTCGGTCCCCCGTTGGATTTCGGCGGCGGCCCGGAAACGCCGTCCGGTTTTGTGGTCCTGCCAGCCGCCTGGCCAGCTCTGTTATCCGTTTGCACTGTTGTAATCTGCGTCGATGGTTCCTGTTTGCCGCAGGGTCGACATCGGCCCTGCGCAACCGTACCCTGGCGGACAGCCATCGTCCCCTGGAATCTAATGCCGGTCCCGTACGTTCGGGTAGATGGAAGAACAACAGCAAACCGCTGAATTATCATTCATTCCTTAACGAAATTTCAGTCACTCTCTGGCTAACTCACATTCAATCCACCCTCAACAGCAAAGCAATGGCACAATTAATTGAACAAAACCCGGGTCCTGGGAACGGGGCGGGATGGGATGC
>SKUI01000063.1 GCA_007122185.1 Rhodothermia bacterium
CAAAGAGGAAATGCGCCTGACCGACCGGTTCCAACAGGCACAAAAAGAGGGGCGCGTGATGAAATTTGTGCCGGCATCCGGTGCCGCCAGCCGCATGTTCAAGTCGCTTCAGGCCATGCTCAACGGCAGCGGCGAGATCACAAAAGAGCACCTGGAATCCGGCAACGAGGATGCGGAATTCACCCGGACCTTCCTTGAAAACCTGAAAACCTTTGCATTCTATGAAGATCTGGTGGATGTGCTCAGAGGCCACGGGACGCATCCCGAAGAATTATTGGAAAAGGAGGAGTACCGAACACTGCTCTCTTTTGTGCTCGAGGAAAAAGGGCTGGGACTGGCATCGCTGCCCAAGGCGCTGATCCCCTTCCACCGGTATGAGGACCATCGCCGCACCCCGCTGGAAGAGCATCTTGTCGAAGCCATCGCCTACACGCAACCCGAAAACGGGCATATCCGCATTCATTACACCATATCCCCGGAGCACAAAGAGGCATTTGACCGCCGGCTGGATACTGTGCGGCCGCGGTACGAGAAAGGGGGCATCCGCTTGCAGGTGGAAACATCCTTCCAGAAACCGGAAACCGATACCATTGCCGGCGATCCGCACAACAAGCCGTTTCTCGACGATGACGGCAATCCGGTTTTCCGTCCGGGCGGACACGGCGCGCTGCTTGTAAACCTGGAGGAGCTTAAAGGCGACGTTGTGTTTATAAAGAACATCGACAATGTGGTGCCGGACCGTCTGAAGGAGAACACCTACAAGTACAAGAAACTCATTGGCGGGTATCTGCTTACACTGCAGGACAAGATTTTCTTCTACCTCAAGGAGCTGGAACGGCAGGGAACGGAGTCGCAGCTGCTGGAGGAAATTCTCGCTTTTGTCCGGGAAGAACTTCATGTAACCCTGCCGGATAATCTGCCAACTCTGTCCGGTGACTACACGGATGACGTGCAGGCCGATGCACAACGGAGCGAGCTGGTCCGATGGCTTTTCGACCGCCTGAACCGTCCGATACGCGTATGCGGCATGGTCATCAACGAGGGAGAACCAGGCGGAGGCCCCTTCGTGGTGCGCCACGGCGACGGCAGCTCATCCCTGCAGATCGTGGAAAGTGCGCAGGTCAACATGGAAAATAGTGCCCAAAAGAAGATTTTCGAATCATCCACCCATTTCAATCCAGTGGATCTGGTCTGCTCGCTGCGTGACTACCAGGGCCGGCCTTTTGAACTGGAGGACTACCGGGATTCCGAAACCGGCTTCATCTCGCTGAAGTCTTTTCAGGGGCGCGACCTGAAGGCGCTGGAGCTGCCCGGCCTGTGGAATGGCAGCATGGCCCGCTGGAACACGGTCTTTGTGGAGGTCTCGCCGGATACGTTCCATCCCGTCAAGACCGTCAATGACCTGTTGCGGAAAGAACATCGGAATTAATTCACCAGATGGCGGTGTTATAGGAAGCAGTTGCAGGCACAGGATCACAGGTGGGTTTTGCCCTGGCATTTTGAATCGTTGCATGGTTCTGTCCGCGCTTATGCTTGCCAAACTTCTCAGAAAATACCCAGAACATCACAAAAAGGAGAAATCACATGCCGAAACGTAAAGCCAGTGCCGAGTGGAAAGGCACATTGCCAGATGGTAACGGAACCGTATCACTTGGAAGCGGCGCCTTTGAAGGGGCGTATTCCTTCTCATCACGATTTGAAGAGGGTGTCGGGACCAATCCCGAAGAACTCGTCGGAGCCGCACATGCCGGTTGCTTTTCCATGGCTCTGTCAGGTGAGCTTGGAAAGAACGGATTCAAGCCGCAGAGTGTGAAAACCGAAGCTGTTGTTCATCTGGTCAAGGGCGATGGCGGCTTCAGTATCACCGAAATTGATCTGGACTGTGATGCGCATGTTCCCGGAATTGATGAGGCCGAATTCACCAAGTTTGCCGAAGGAGCCAAGAAAAACTGCCCGATCTCAAAACTGCTGACCGGTGCCAAAATCAACCTTACGGCGCGACTGAAAAGCTGATGTTGCGATTCTCTTAAAATAAATTGGCCGTTTTTGGTAATTTATGAAAGCCGGTACCCATTCCGGCTTTTTTTTGCCTTGCAAACGGCCAGAAATGAATTATCCGTTCCGATTTTCAGATCCAGACCGATGACAATGGTAAAAGCTGCAACATTGGTTACGCGTGCAACATTGGCCATGGCAGCCCTCATGCTGGCCGGCACAAACATTGCCAGGGGCCAGGACGTCGAACACCCCGTTCGCATGCCGGCCGAGTTCCATGATGTGCTGATCTACGTCGTGCCCCACACAGAAAACGGGGATACGCTTCGCTTTTTCACCGACAGCGCAGACGGGACCATCATGTACGAGGGAAGCGTGGACCGCCTCGGACTTACCACAACCAGCGCCATCATCCAGGACCGGCAGCAGCTGGCAGCCTTTCTGCCGCCCATGGACTCCTCTTACTTCATACCGCCGCCGCTGATATCCGACGGACTGATACCCGTACGTCCCGATGACAGAAAACCGCCGCATCACCGTATCATTCTGGGTGATGGGGATCCTGCCACTTTTCCGGAGCCGGGCGACGGCATTCTCGGCAGCACCTGGTTTGCCGGGCGCGCCTGGACCATCGACTTCCGCGAGGAAGCATTTTACGTGGTGCCTACTGATTCAGACGACCCCAAAGAAAAATTTCAAAACACCGTGCCATTGACTTTCTACGAGGAAGGCGATCAGCGCCGCTTCCACTTCGGCCGCTTGGCGGTCGTTGTAGCCGGAGACACGCTGTCCATGGTCCTCAAAACCGG
>SKUI01000150.1 GCA_007122185.1 Rhodothermia bacterium
ATGGCATTCAGCCACATGTTGAAAAACGAGGTCTGCCAGTAGCTGTGGCCATAACTGTCGATCAGGTAGCGAAGCGCCGCAAGCTGTCTCTCGTATCCATAATACTCCAGCTCCCTTCGGAGCAGTTCCAGCGCATCGTTGTTGCCCAGGGCGAAGAGCACATCCGCACTTTTCGGAAGCATGCGGTTCGGGTTTGCAACCTTGTCGTAGACCACATTGCCCATCACGAACGAGTCAATGATGAACCGCTGTCCGAGCAGCAGGAAGGCCGATGCCGGCTCTATTTTGTCCGGTGTGGCCGGATCGGTCACCAGGATTTGTGACAGGATGCGCTGGGAGGCGAACGGCGCCTGTTCCAGGTAGCGTCGGAAAGACAGATAGACATCCATATCGGTGAGCGCGGACGCATCCTCGAATCCGGTCCTGAGTTGCAGCTGACTCAGATGATCGGGAGTGACATTGTCAGACTCGCCAGCAAGGAAGGCAATAATGCGGTCCATCTGCTCCAGGTTCTGGCTCAGACCCGGCTCGGCAAGCGCCTCATGGATCAGGTAGGCATTGATGGTCTGCCGCTGGGCGATCTGATTCCGCTCCTCTTCACTCAGATTGTTATATGTCGCAGATTTTGGGAGGATAAGGTAGAACTCGGTCCGGCCGAGCCACATCATGGCCTGAAAATAGCGGGTGAGCGCCTCGCTGTTTGTGTAATGTCCGCGCGGCGTGAACTGGCTGAAATCGATGGTCCTCTGCACATGCGCAAAAAGCGGGTATTCGGACATGGTCCGCCCGTCGATGAGTTTCATCAGCGCCTCGACTTCCTCCTCATTCTCGGTGAAATAGGGGGTGGCCGGTTGTCCGAGAAGCAGCTGCGGAACGGTGAGGTAGAGATCGATGTCGCGCAGGCTGCGCAGCATCATCCGTCCGTCGCCGTAACGCTCATCCAGTTCGGGAAGCTGCTCGTGGAGCCCGGCGAGCAGCTGTTCCAGGCGTGGTTTGAGTTCCCAGTGCTCCAGGTTCTGCAGGATTTCGGAGTAGGACATGTGCAGGGCGTGCAGAATGGCGTCGCTGGACAGGTAAACGGGCAGGTCGCGCTTGTAGATGGTGAAGAACGCCTCACCGAAGCTTTGGTAGCGGATCCGGTCAGTCACCATGAAACTGTGCCGTTCCAGCAGTGCAATCTCCTCCTTGTTGAGCCGGTAAAACCGCTGTACGGTGTCTGCATAGAGAGCATCGCTGAAACGTGCGGGCGATTCGCTGAGCAGCTCGTCGAACGGATACAGATCCAGAAGGCCGTCATAAGTCAAACCCTGATGCTGTTCCAGAAACTGTTTGTAGGCCTCTAGGTCGAATTCGGGAGCCTGCTGCGCTTTTATTATGCTGGATGGGGCTGCTGCGCAGAAGAGGAGGGCGAGCACAAATATCACTGTTTTCATAGCCGGACCGGTCAGGAGAAAAAAAGTGCAAATGCTTGAATTCCAATTTACTGAGATGATAAGAGATTGTCAATGGAAAAGGCACTTTGCAAGCCATCAGGCCTCAAAAAAGACGGCGAAGCAGCGGCTCGATCACCTTCCAGACATTGCCGGCAATGATCCGGTGTCCCTCGGCGGTGGGATGGATGCCATCGACCTGGTTGAGTTCCGGTTCGCCGGCCACATCCTCCAGGATAAATGGCATGAAAACGACATCGTTTGAGGCGGCCAGCTCCCTGTAGATTTGCCGGAATCGGCGGATGTACTCGTCGCCCATATTGGGCGGCGCTTCCATGCCGGCCAGAACGATTATCACATCGGGACGCTGTTCCCATACCTTGTCCATGATCTGCTGCAGGTTGTCGCGCGTGTGGTCGGGATCGATGCCGCGCAGGCCGTCGTTGGCGCCCAATTCCAGTACGAAGATGTCGAACGGGCGCTGCAGGATCCAGTCAACGCGTCGGAGTCCGCCCGCCGAAGTCTCCCCGCTGACACCGGCATTGACAGCATCCACGTCGAGTCCCAGGGAATCGGCGTGATCTTCAATGAGCGCCGGGAATGCCTGCGCCGGATCCAGGCCGAATCCCGCCGTTATACTGTCCCCGAAAAACAGAATGGTTATGGTTCCGTTGGCGCCCGTATCTTTTCGGGTCTCCCCATCGCTGTTTGTTTGCATATCACTCGTATCGGTTTTATGGATATCCATGTTGGATGGGGCCGGAGCACTGTTGGCGCTCCCCGCAGAAGATAGCAGCACGGTCAAAAAAATGGCGGTGGTCACGACCCACATGGATTTCACGGACCGTGCTCCGTTTGGTCGGTAGCGACCTGTATCCATTTCAGGAAACATATGATGGTACGAAAACAGGAACATTCCAGGTTACTTAAGGATGGCGGCATCACATCTGCAAATACATTTGTCATAACTGACAACGATTTTACGATAAAATAAGTTTAAGAAGTGTATTTCTAATGCACCGCGTCTCACACTTTATACAACTCGGACCTTGTACAACTTGCATCTTATACATTATACATTTCGAACCCAATACATCTCGGACACAATACATCTCGAACCGTATACATCTCTCACCTTTTATTCTGACCGGCAATGCTTCGTGTTCAAAATTTAACAAAAACGTATCAAAGCGGCGGGCGGCCCCTTACCGTTCTGGACAATGTCAGTTTCGGGATCGATCCGGGCACTTCCTGCGCGATCATCGGTTCGTCGGGCAGCGGCAAAACGACGCTGCTCGGACTTGCGGCCGGGCTGGATCGTGCCACATCGGGTGAGGTATATCTCA
>SKUI01000050.1 GCA_007122185.1 Rhodothermia bacterium
AGGAGTAGGTAAACATCGTCGTGATACTGAAAATGACCACGCAGAATATCAGGAGGTAAACGCCAATGGACGGGATCGCTTCACCAAAAGCCTGCGCAGTAAGGGTTACGCCATCGGCATCGCTGGTGGTCCACACCCCGGTCATGAGAATGGCAAGGGCGGTCATGGTGCAGATGATGATGGTGTCGATGACCGGTTCAACCATTGCTACGAGTCCGGCCCGCACCGGTTCATTGGTCCGTGCAGCGCCGTGCATCATTGCCTCGGTGCCGATACCGGCTTCATTGGAAAAGGCGGCGCGCCGGATACCCGTTATTATGACGACGCCCACGGCGCCTCCGGCCACGGCATTGCCCGTGAAAGCGTCCGTGACGATAAGGCCCAGGTAATACGGGACATCCGCAAAGTTGCTTATGATGATATACACAACCGAAACGACATAAACCAGCACCATGAGCGGCACCAGGCTTGACGCCACCTGGCCTATGCGCTTGATACCGCCAAGCACGACCAGGGATACGAGAAACACGATAATGAGGCCCACGATCAGGTCGCCCCAGAAATGGGCATCGGCGGTGACCATGCCGAACGGGATCATCACCTCATCGCGGATGATCTGGGTGAGCTGGTTGGCCTGGAACATGGGCATGCATCCGATGAGTCCGGCCAGCGAAAAGAAGATGGCCAGCGGCTTCCATTTTTTCCCGAGCCCCTCCATGATGTAGTACATCGGTCCGCCCTGTACCTTGCCGCTGCTATCCTTGCCGCGGTACATGACGGCCAGGGTACATGTGAAGAACTTGGTGGCCATACCTACGATGGCGCTCATCCACATCCAGAAAAGTGCGCCGGGTCCGCCCATGGTGATTGCGATGGCCACCCCGCCGATATTTCCCATGCCCACTGTGGCGGCGAGGGCTCCGGAAAGCGCCTGGAACAAGGTGATGTCGCCCTGTGCGTTCGGATCCTCGTATTTTCCTGTCAACACCTGGAGCCCATGGCCAAAGTGCCGGTAGGGCACAAAACGGGAGTAGATCAGGAAATAGAGACCGCCCCCGAGCAGCAGCGCAAGCAGCGGCATACCCCATGCCGTATCCGCGAAAGTGACCGCGAGATATTCAAACCATTCGAGAAAAGTAGTCATAAACCTTGGTTAATTTGAATGGCCTTAGTATACGTATTGATCGGCTTCAGAGCAAAAAAGGAACGCAAATGCAGGTGCGGACGTGATTAATATATCCGAAAAACCGGAATAACCAGACTTTTTTTGGTAGATTATTTTGCAGATAATGATGTGTTTGAAACTGTTTGCAGCATTACGACAAGTGCTGCCGGCTTTGTAGCTGGCGATACCGGCATTGCGGTTAGCGATACCGGGATTTCGGTTAGCGATATCAACATTGCGGCAAGTGCTGCCGGCCTGGCGGGCGCCATCCCGGCAAGAGTCGACATCTGCTGTTCCCGTAAACCTCAACCCAAATCCTGAAAAAACCGGACCCATGATCTATGAATTCCTTAATGCGCGACCCGAGTTTGATGAAAGCTGTTTTGTTGCTCCCAGTGCGGATGTGATCGGCGATGTGCGGATGGGCCGGGAGTCCAGCATCTGGTTCCAGGCCACCGTCAGGGCCGATGTGAACTATATTGATATCGGCGACCGGACCAATATCCAGGACAACTGCTGTGTGCACGTCACCAATGAAGCGGCCCCTACCCGGATCGGCAGCCAGGTGACGATCGGACACGGAGCGGTTATCCACGGCTGCACCATCCACGACCGGGTACTGGTGGGCATCCAGTCGGTCATCCTGGATCATGCCGTCATTGAGCCCGATTGCATGATCGCGGCCGGCAGCCTGGTCCCGCCGGGAAAGACGATGCCATCGGGCTACCTGTGCATGGGCTCGCCTGCCAAGCCGGTGCGCCGGCTCTCGGACGAGGAAATCGCTTCGCTGATCACCGCATCCGACAATTACGTTTCCTACCTCCGGGCCTATCAGCAGAAAGACACGTACGAAAAGAACCCGTTTTACAGCCGGTGATGCCGGTCTTTTTTAAAGTTCGTATATTGGCGCGATATGCCGCTTCGCTGGTATCCTGATATCTTTAAAAAAGCTACCGGCAAGGCAGGAAATCCCGGCATATACCGTGCGATATTCCTGAACACGTTGCGATACCCCTGAACATCCTTCCGGAAGAAAAACAAATCCCAGAACCGTTTTGCCAGCGTTCTTATCCCGACATCTGAGCAAGATCATCATCGGCGTATCGCTGATTTTTCTGCTGGTTGGATTGTATTATGCCGACTATCTGATCAAGCCGGTCGTATACTCCATTCCCTATCTGCTCTACTCGGTGATCTTTCTGTGGACCGGCTTCCTTTTCTACAGCATTTGCTGGGGCAAGGTGCTCGGGTCGGAGTACCGGGATATCCGCAATCGCACCATCATGGCCAGTGCCGGACTGACCATCTTCGGCAAATATATCCCTGGCCGGCTCTGGATACTCCTGGGCCGGTCTGCCTATGTGGAAAAACACAGTGAGCACGATCTCGGACCGCTCTCCCTGCTCTCATTCAAGGAGCAGATCATCAGCATCTGGGTGGGCTTTTTCCTGGGACTTGTCGGTTACAATCTGGCGGGAAACTTTTCCATCGGCGGAATCACGGGCATGGCCATCTGGCTGATCGCAACGCCCCTTATCCTCAGCAACCTGTTGCCGGGCATCATCAACCGCCTGATGGCAAAACTCATGA
>SKUI01000226.1 GCA_007122185.1 Rhodothermia bacterium
TACCCGATGCCATGAGCGGCGCCCTTCTTGGGCCGTCCTTCGATGCCGAAACCATCGGCGAATTCCTCAAAACGCACACCAGTTACGATGTGCCTCTGATGAAGGAAGAGGAGATGCTTGAACGAACGGCCGGATTGCTGGCGGACGGAAAAGTAGTTGGATGGTTCCAGGGCCGCATGGAATTCGGACCGCGCGCGCTTGGCAGCCGCTCCATCCTCGGCGACCCCCGTTCTGCGGAAATGCAGCGCAAACTCAATCTGAAAATCAAGTACCGCGAAAGTTTCCGGCCCTTTGCCCCCAGCGTTGCCGTGGAACATGTCCGGGATTACTTCGAACTGGAGGAACCGAGTCCCTACATGCTGCTTGTTGCCGATGTGGCCCACAGGCTGCGTAAACCGGTGGATGCATCCGTGCAGGGGCTGGATAAGCTCTACCAGGTTCGTTCCGACCTGCCCGCCATCACCCATGTTGACGGATCGGCGCGCATCCAGACGGTGGATCGGTCTGTCAATCCGCGCTATCACGCGTTGCTGACGGCATTTGAGCAACAGACCGGGTGCCCGGTCCTCATCAACACCAGTTTCAATGTCCGGGGTGAACCGATCGTATGCACGCCTGAGGATGCGTGGCGGTGCTTCATGCGAACCGATATGGATGTGCTGGTCATGGACCGGTACATCATCGAAAAACGTCCGGAGGACCGCCTGGCCGATCCAACCGAAACCATCGCGTCCCTGCAGCCCGATTAACCTTGTTACCCTCATCAACCCGATTGACTTTTTCACTCTCATCAACGCAAATTAACCCGATAACGCAAATTAACCCGATAACCCATATTACTCCAAGTCACCCCAATTACCTCAACTACCCCGATTATCCCGATTATCCTGATAATCTTCAGAATTAACCATTGTCCTGGTACACATGCCCCAAAAAGTACTCACATCCCTGATATCGGAGATAGCCGTCAGCCGCCGGATTCTCAGGCAGTTTGCCTGGGTGATGACGGTGATGCTGGGTTTGGTGGTCCCGCTGGTCATTATCTGGATCAACGACTGGGAGATTGTGCGCGCGGCCGCGATCGTCGGTGCCGTTGGCGTGGTGTTCCTTCTGGCAGGGTTGCTGGTACCGATGTGGCTGCGCCCGGTCTACATATTCTGGATGCTGCTGGCACTTGTGCTGGGGACGGTGGTGACACGTATTATCATTACAATCGTCTTCTATCTCATGATCACTCCTATCGGGTGGATACGCAGGACGTTCGGTACCACGGATCCGCTTGGACTTCGGATCGATCCTCAAAGGGACAGCTACTGGATCGAACGAAAGGAGCCCTCCCGGGCTGATCAGATGAAGAAACAGTATTAGTTTCGCAGCGGTCTCAATACGTATCCACCCGGGTTTGGCAAAGCGATACACTGCAAGCGGATTCTGCCTGTTCACTCCGACACGTCAAAAGTCCGCTCGGCGAGAACCGCACCATGTCTGTCGCGCAGCTGCACGCGCCACTGACCGGGTTGCAGTCCGACGGAAGAGTAGGTCCGCCAGTTATCGGAGACCCCGATTTTTGCATTCATCCGGAAATACTGTTCATCCTCGTAATACCATTCAAAATAGACGTCCTGCATTTTCTCACTGTTGTGAATGCGGACAAAGCACCAGGCGCGGGAATCGTCCATTGTGTAGGATTCCACCACATCCACCGGTTCCCGCTCAACAACATCCCTGGCCAGCAGAAACTCGTGCACAAAAAGGGTGTCACTTTCCGTTTGATTGTCGACATGCCTATTTTGCTTGGCAACACGTTCCCCATCATACGGCATGCCGGCCGGAATGGGAGCTTCCGTTACGGCGGCTGCGGAGGCTGTGTTGCAGATGATCAGAAAAATGGCCGGCGTGAGCGACAAAACGGTCCTTATGCTGCTGGACCTTTTACATAGATGTTTCAGTGATTTTTCCATGGGCAAAGCGTTTTCAGAAAGTTTGATAGATGTTTATCCCTATTGCGTAACGGATGACGGGGTGCGCTTTCTGGTTTTCCGGCGCGCGGGTGTAGTGATGTATGCGGGTCAGTGGCGGATGATTGGCGGCAAGGTTGGTGACGGTGAGAGCCGGGCAATGGCCGCGCTGCGGGAGTTGAAGGAAGAGACCGGTTGTGATACCGAACTGTTTTGGACGGTGCCTTCCGTTAACCAGTTTTACGATGCTGCCAGTGATACCATTCATCATATTGCCGCTTTTGCTGCCTGTTTGGATCGTCATGCACCTATCCGGCTTAACCATGAGCATGATCATTATCAGTGGATCAAGATACAAGATGTGAAAAATTTCATTAAATGGCCGGAACAGGTTCGTCTTATTTATCTAATTCATGATATCTTGACGGGTGACGGTGTTATGCCCGAATGGCTGATCTCCGAACGGTAATAATTATTTATTTCAGGTAGTGTTATGATTCAAAAAGCTGTGCCACATGAATGCCGGCCGGCCGGAATGGCCACAGAAGGGGTTGTCCGCAAGCGATGCTTGAACCGGGTTTTTACGATTGCAATCAGATTTGTACCCTTGATGGCGGGATTGGTGACACCCTTTCTGAAGAGGTTATCAGCTCAGCAGCTATCACCGAAACAGTTATTACCAAAACAGTTATTACTGAAGCAGCTATTACTGAAGCAGCTATTACTGAAGCAGCTATTACTGAA
>SKUI01000052.1 GCA_007122185.1 Rhodothermia bacterium
ATGACATCCTTGGTTATATGGAGCTTCTGGGGCAGGTCGATACAACCAACGTACCACCACTCGAACATGTGACCGACGCAAAAGCCGGCTTCCGCGCTGACAAAGCCCACGCCCCTTTGGACCACGATGAGGCACTGAAGAATGCTCCGGATGCCGATTCCGATTATTTCCGGGTACCCCGTGTGATCGACTGAAGAACCCGTCCACCCGAAAATTTCCGCGAGCGGCATTTTGCATGGGCCCTGATGCACACCCGACAACCATGGCAAAACGCCTGACCCTTACAGCGACAAAAAACATATATACACAGAAACGGACATGGCAAAAAAACGGCGCGATACTTCCGCGAAAAAAGCATCCCGCAAGGCACGCAAAGAGCAACGCACCGGGTCCACCAGGTCCACCCTGCCCGACCTCTGGGAAAAAATCCCGCAGCGATATCAGCACCTGGTCGTCCTGGTCTTCCTGCTGCTCGTCCCCTCGTTCATATTCAGCGAGGTGTACTTCGGCGGACAGCAGTTTGTGGCGCACGACATCCAGCAGTTCCGTGCCACCGCGCAGTCGGTCATCGAATATCAGGAGGAAACCGGGGAGGATGCACTTTGGGCTACGAATATCTTCAGCGGCATGCCCGCCTACACGGTAATCAGCAACAAGGCATTTACACACCTGGACACTGTTTTACGGCGGACTTTTTCCAGCGTTTTCATCCCGATGTTCCCGTTCATCTTCTGCATGACCGGGGTCTATTTTTTCTTCTGGCTGATGGGGTACCGTCCGTTGCCCTCGGCGCTGGCGGCCTTGGGAATCAGCCTCTCCACCTACATCCCCATCATCGTAGGGGCGGGACACAATTCCAAACTGATTGCCTACTCCTGGATCCCATGGGTGATGGCAGGCTACTGGATGCTTTCGCGCAGTGAGAAGCGATGGGCCGGGCTCTTTCTTTTTGCCATTGCGCTCAATTTTGCACTTCGGGCCGAACACATCCAGGTCGTCTACTATTTTCTGTTCCCCCTGGGAATCTGGTTTGTCTACGACAGCGTGATTGCATTTCGCACCGGTGTGCTGCCGGACTGGTCGCAGCGTGCCGCACTCATGGTCCTGGCCGGGCTGCTCGCTCTGGCGGCCAATATCCAGCCCTACTGGAGCATCTATGAATACTCCGCCCACAGTATCAGAGGCGGTTCGGAGCTGCAGCAGGAAGCCGGGGCAGGTTACGGTTTGGCTGTGGACTACGCCTTTGCCTGGTCACAGGGGCGGGGCGAACTGCTCACGCTCATCATTCCGGGCAGCTACGGCGGCTCCTCGGCCGAAGGCACCTATTGGGGACCAAAATCATTCACCAGCGGCCCGCACTATTTCGGCGCCATTCTCTTCCTGATGTTCGTCATCGGCCTGATCCGGGCCCCAGGCAATCTCAAATATGTCTTTCTCGGTGCCGGATTGCTAACGCTGCTTTTTTCACTCGGTGAAAACCTGTTCCGCTTCAATCACTTTTTTTTCCAATACATGCCCTTTTTCAACAAATTCCGCACCCCAGAGATGTGGCTGATCGTTACGGTCTTTGCGTTTTCAGTCATAGCGGCAATGGGCATGAAATGGGTGTATGACAGCTGGAAAGAGGGAACACTTTCCCTGACCAAACTATACCTTCCCGTAGGCATTGTCCTTGCGGTGGCGCTCTTTTTCACTCTCTTTTCCGGGCACGTGCTCAGTTTTGAGAAAGAGGGTGAACACCAGCAGCTTGCCCGGCAGGTGGCCAGCCAGCACAACATGCGTGCGGAAGATCCCCAGGTGCGGCAGTTCGTCAATCGCTACATCGAAACGGAACTCAAGCCGCAGCGGGAAGAAAAAGCGGCCTCCGACAGCCGGCGGATGCTCATATTCGTACTGCTCGGTGGCGGCCTGTTGGTTGCCACGGCCCTGCGCTTCATTCCGCCCTCCTATTCGCTGGCCGGACTCGTCCTCCTGGCTGCAGTGGACCTGGCTCAGGTTGGCGGACGGTATGCTGACAAAAGCGGGCTGGTCCCGGGCAACCTCTCCAGCTACGACGCCGTAGCCCGTCAGGTGCGTGCCATCGACCGCTATGTCGAGGAGCACAAAAGGGACGGCCAGGTCTGGCCCTGGCGCACGTTCCCCCTGGGTGACAGCCCGTTCAACAATGCCGTACCCGCCGCATTTGTATACCCCTCAATTGGCGGCTACTCCGGTGCCAAGCTCAGTCACTACCAGGATGTGATCGACGAAGCGATTTTCGGGGAGCAAACCTTGTTGAACATGCCGGTGCTCAACATGCTAAACACCCGCTTCCTGACCTATCCGATTCCCATAGACCTGCCCGGATGGGAGGTCGTCTACCGCGGCGACGTGGGCGTGGTCATGGAAAACCGCGAAGCGCTCCCGAAAGCGTGGTTCGCCGACAGCCTGATCGTTGCGCCGCTGCCCAGTGACGCCATAGCCGAACTCAAACGGTTCGATCCGTCCCATACCGCAATTCTGATGGATACGCACCGCATCCCTGAGGCCATTCCCACAGAAAACCGGTCGGCCGAAGTCACAACGTACGGCCCGCGGGAGATCGGGCTGAACCTGTCCACCGATGCTCCCTCCTTCCTTGTACTCAGCGAGATCTACTATCCGGAGGGATGGTACGCCGAGCTGAACGGTGAACCGGTATCCATCCACCGGACAAACTA
>SKUI01000182.1 GCA_007122185.1 Rhodothermia bacterium
ACAGTCCCTGCTCAAGCTCGGACATGTTGTCGGTCGAAGAGCGGGATATATCCGGTGAGATCAGGTGGGAAGTATGGATTTGCGATATGGCCGGGGACAGTTCTGATTCTACGCTTGTGCGAAACAGGTTGAGAAAGATCGCCAGAAGAAAAACGGCAGCAAGCGCTGCGACCCACAGTGTTTTACTCTCCCGGACCATGCCTTTTCCAGGCTCATCGTCGTCCGGATAAAAATCATGTTCTTCCTCAAGCTTTTTGCGGAATTCCGGGACGTGGACCCGTTTCATGGCCGCCTGGGTTTCGAGCATTGCGTAATACTCGGGTTGCTGCATCAGGCGCACCCACAGAGCATCTATCTGCGAATTATCCAGCTTGCCGTTCAGATAATCATCAATACTCTGTGTGATATCCGGTAAATGTTCTTTTTGCATATCGGGGTCTTTGTTTGAAATATTTACCTATAAGACAACGATCGGAGCCATTCCTTACAGTTATTTGTTAATTTTTTTCCGGACACAATCGCTGAGTTTCTTTACAAGCCTGTGCCGCTTTGTCCAGACGTTGTTTACCGAGATGTTGAAATGCCGCGCTATGGTTCCGCTGCGCGCTTCGGGGTGTTCCATCCAGTAGAGAACGAACTCCCTCGAGGATTCTTCCAGTTCGGCGATGCAGCCCATAAGGGCATTCTTTTTTTCCTGCACAACAAGGCTGTCTATTTGTTCCTCAACCGGCGCATAGCGCTCTATGTTTTCCTGGAAATTGTTACGGTCACGTTCATGACTGAGTCGCATGTACCGGTTCTTTGCACTCTGAAGAAGATAGGAGTAGATTTTGTCAGGATTTCGTATCGCACCTTTCCTCAGCCGCTCCATGGTCATAACCAGGGCGTGCTGAGCACACTCCTGGGCATCCTGATGGTCCGCTCTCATCGTAGTGCGCAGAAACCGGCAGAGTATCTGAAAGGCCTCGGTGTACAGCGCCTCAAGCTCTTTCGAATCTCCGTTTTCCAATGCCTCTACCAGCTTTCCGTAATCCATACGACTCCTCAATTTCAATTGGTACGGCAGGCATAGCCAAAAACGCTTTGCAAGACTACGCCTGCGCTAAAAAAAAGAAACACCTTGCTACCGTAACTGTCAACAAGGGAGCACATATTGGCGACAACTTAATCTGCATAGAGTAAAAATAAGAAAAGCCAACGCGCATCATGTTGTAAAAAAAGTTATTTTCTCACAAAATCCAGCACTTCATGTATCGCGTACAGCTTCAAAACTTCGAAGGGCCGCTCGACCTGCTGCTTTTTTTTATAAAGCGGGACGAGCTTGATATCTACGATATTCCCATATCCTACATAACCAGGCAGTTTCTGGAATACATTCGCTTTATGGAGGAGCTGGACCTCGGTGTTGCCAGCGAGTTCATCTACATGGCCAGCACGCTCATGGCCATCAAGGCGCGAATGATGCTGCCGGTACCGGAAACCGACGAGGACGACCAGCCGGAAGACGATCCACGCTATGAACTGGTGCAGGCCCTGCTGGAATACAAACGGTATAAGGAAGTGGCCGGGGAAATGACCCTTCTCGATAAAAAAGCCAGGTATTCCTATACCCGCGGCTTCAACGAGCCGGACCAGGTGGAACAGGAGCAGAAAGGGGAAGCGCTCCGGGAGGTTACCATGATCGATATCATGGCGGCATTCAAAAATGTCATGAAGTCGGTAACGGAGACCCAGTATCACGATGTGCATCGCATTGAAACCGACATCGAGACCCAGTCGGATTATGTCATCACCCACCTGCGCAAACACGGCAAGAGTTCGTTTCAGCAGATCTGCACCGGCCTGGCCTCGCGGGTCTATGTCATCGTAACCTTTCTTGCCATCCTTGAACTCATCAAGGAGAGGCAGGTCAAACTGCTCACCACCGGTACATTCACGGAGTTCTATATTGAACTCCATACGCCCGAAGATTTGGTAGGAGCTGGAAATGCAAGCGGCAACTCATTCTGATCATCATGATTCGACTACTGCAACGGCCGGTCGACGGCCTTCTGGCCACACTATTCCTTGCCGTCACGTTTAACGGCGCCCCCACAGCCGGGGCCCTCGCCCAGGTACCCCTCCAGGAGGAAATCCGGGCAGCAGCCACCGATAACCTTTCCCGTTTTGTGGTGGCAGATTTCCTGGACAGAAAAATTCACATCCTTGCGTCTGATTCTCTTAAGGGACGCGGTACGGGACAGCCGGGCTCGGCAATGACTGCGGATTTTCTCGAGGGTTTTTACACCAACGCCTCCTTGGCATCAGGTGAATCAATCCCTGTCATCCGCCAGCCGTTTGTCCTGGAAGGCATTTTCTGGAATTCGGTTTACTATGACATTTACCAGACGGACGGTGTGGATACCGTCTTCTTCTCCCGCACGCATCTTGAGAAGGGCGGACAAGCCGGCTTCTATCCCCTTATGGATGGAGCCCGGGAGTATGATGCCCCGGTTGTTTTTGCCGGATATGCCCGGTTTGACAGGGGCGACGAGATTTCCCACACCATCGCAGCATCGCTGGAAAACAGCTGGGCCCTGGTCTTCGCGCCCGGACCGGACGACCAGCGCACCCGCACGGATATCGTGCGCTATCTTTCCCGCAATTACAGGGCGACCGGCGTGATCTTTATCACGGAAGAGGACCCGGACA
>SKUI01000179.1 GCA_007122185.1 Rhodothermia bacterium
AACCCTCGTCCGGGCTCCTCGGTTCCCTGCGGGAAAAATGCGACCGGTTTGTCGCTGCCGACGGCGGAGGCAACACCGCCTTGAAAATGGGATTCCCTCCCGATACGGTCATCGGCGACCTCGACAGTTTTTCCCATTCCGGCGATTTTGACGGGGAGCTGATCCGTGACCCCGACCAGGAGACCAACGACCTCGAGAAAGCACTCGGCCTTGCAAGATCTCTCAAAGCGGTTCGGGTGGATGTGCTTGGCGCCACGGGAAAACGGATCGACCACACCCTGAAAAACCTCTCCGTCCTGCAGCAGTTTGATCCCTTTTTCGATATCCTGGCCTTCTTTGACGATCTTTTCTATACCCGGATTTTGGCCCGGGATTTTTCCATCAGCCTGCCTCCGGGACATCTCGTCTCCCTGTTTCCGCTTTCCGGAAAGGTGGAAGGAGTCGTTACGCAGGGTCTCCGGTACCCGCTCAACTACGAGCCGCTTGAAAACGGACGGCGCGACGGTACCTCCAACGAGACGGTTGAGGGGCCGGTACGCATCCAACATGCATCCGGAACCCTGCTGTTCATGACCGCACTGACGCCGGGACTGTTGTGAGCGCGCCGGCTTTCCCGTAATCACCAATAACACCAAACAACTGCAGCAACCGTGCACTGGATCGACGGTACCATCATTGCTCTCTATTTTGCCGCACTGATTTTTCTGAGTTTTTACAAGCGACGGAAAAATGAGTCGGAGGACAGTTTCCTGCTTTCGGGCCGGACCCTTTCGCTGCCTGCGTTTGTCGCCACGCTGGTATCGACCTGGTATGGGGGGATACTGGGTGTCGGCGAATACAGTTTTCAGTTTGGCGTGTCGCAGTGGGTCCTTTTCGGACTGCCATACTACATTTTCGCGCTTCTTTTTGCGGTATTTCTGGCCGGACGCATACGCCAAAACAAGGCGCTCACCATTCCGGAGGCGCTTGAAAACACCTACACCAGGCGTACAGGCATGGTCTCCGCCATAGCTATTTTTCTGCTGGTCAGCCCGGCCCCCTACATACTGATGCTGGGGCTTCTTTTCCAGTTTTTCACCGGTTCGGAAGCCAACATCCTGGTTTTCGCCTCACTGACCGCCCTGTTTTCCGTGCTCTACGTGAGCATCTCCGGATTCCGTGCCGTGATCCGGACCGATGTCCTTCAAGTCGTGCTGATGTACGCCGGTTTTGCCGTGCTGCTGTTTCTCGCCATCCGGTATGCCGGGTCCCCGGTGCAGGTGTGGGGCGACCTGCCCGATACCCACCAGGCCCCGCTGGGCGGACACGGCATCCAGTATCTGCTCGTCTGGTTCTTTATCGCGCTCTGGACGTTCGTCGATCCTGCCTTTCACCAGCGGGCAGCCGCGGCCAAAACTCCAGGCACGGCACGCAGGGGCATTTTCTGGTCCGTCGGTTTCTGGTTTGTGTTCGATTTCTTCACGGTTGCGGCCGGGCTATACGGATTCCTCATCCTGGGCGAACTGGACAACCCGATACTGGTCTACCCCGAACTGGGCGCATACCTGCTGCCGGTTGGTCTCTCCGGGCTGTTTTTTCTGACCCTGCTGGCCACCATCATGTCCACCCTGGACAGTTTTCTCTTCCTTTCCGGACAAACTCTCGGGCGGGATCTCATCGCCCGCTACTGGCGTCCGGACAAAAGCGTGTCCATCACCCGCTGGTGCATGCTGCTTTCGGCCGTGCTGGGCATCCTGCTGATCATCATTTATCCCAGTGTCATTGCACTGTGGTACGTAATCGGATCCGTGCTGATCCCGGGCCTCCTTTTTCCTGTTCTGGGAATTTATCTGCCGGTGTTCCGGCTGCGGAGCGGGGTGGCTGTCTGGGCCATGGTGCTGCCGTTTTCCGTATCCACCCTTTGGCTGATCTTCGGCACACTCACCACAGGCGACCTCTACAGCTATGCCTGGCTTGGATGGGAGCCGTTTTACCCGGGACTGTTCACGGCCATAATTATCTGGCTGGCTGGACGGGAGCGAAATCCGTTGAAAGGGCAATCTTGACAGCGCGGGGAGGTTTCCGATACCGGCTGAAGTGACTACTGAAGCAGATGGGTGGGCTGTAAAACTGCTGGACGGGACCCTAAAGCAGGTGGGAGAGATTGAGCTTGTGGATCGGGATGAGATATTTTGACTCAAAGGCGTCCTTGTGGATGCTGTATCTGCCGGTACCGCGGAAATCCACAATGCAAAAACGGTCGACCACTTTCAGCACCTCTCCGATGCCGTAGAATTCCGGGCTGGGGCCGTAGTACACCAGGTCCCCGCTGTTCAGATCGTTGTCAGCGCGTCTGTGGAACGGCAGAATGACCGGGAGGCGGTCGATGCGATATGGGAGTCTTTTGATTTCCATTATGTCCATTTGAAAAACAGGTGGATAAGATACAAAAATCAATCCAGCCGATGAATCATAATTTGCCGTTTGTTCTGGTCGATATGTGCGATTTCCACTACCCGGCAGTTATCCGGAAGCAGTGATGCTATCTTTTCCGGCCACTCGACGAGGCAGATGCCGTCGCCGTAGAGATACTCTTCCAGCCCAAACTCAAGGGCTTCCTCCGGACGGTTCAGGCGGTACGCATCCACGTGGTATATCGTGATCCGACCGGAATATTCATGCACAATGGAAAAGGTCGGAGACTGAAC
>SKUI01000092.1 GCA_007122185.1 Rhodothermia bacterium
CGTCCGGCCAGATATCGGGAGTAATTCTCGATGCCCGGACAAAAACCGATCTCCTGCATCATTTCGATATCGAACATGGTCCGCTGTTCCAGCCGCTGGGCCTCCAGGTATTTTTCCTCGGATCGCAGCACGTCGAGGCGCAGATCGAGCTCATCGCGGATCTGCTCGATGGCGGTCTTGAGCCGCCCCTTGGTGGTCACATAATGGGAGGCGGGATAGATGAAAAACTGGTCTGCTTCTTCGAGAAGCTCGCCGGTTTCCGGATCGAACAATGTAAGCTTCTCGATCTCATCCCCCCAGAAGGAAATCCGCAGGGCGTGTTCGGAATAGGCGGGATAAAGATCGACCACATCGCCCCGGACGCGGAATTTGGCCCGTTCGAACTGGTGGTCGTTGCGGCTGTAGTGCAGGTCCACCAGGTCATAGAGCAGCTTGTTCCTCGGGATTTCCTCGCCTGTTTTGAGGCGGATGATGAGCTGTTCGTATTCGCTGGGCGAGCCAATGCCGTAGATGCAGCTGACGGAAGAGACGATGATGACATCACTGCGCCCCGAAAGCAGCGAACTGGTGGCTCGCAGGCGGAGGCGCTGGATCTCGTCGTTGATGGAGAGGTCCTTTTCGATGTACTTGTCCTGCGATACGAGGTACGCTTCGGGCTGGTAGTAATCGTAATAGGAAATGAAAAATTCGACGCAGTTTTCCGGGAAAAAGTCGCTGAATTCCCGGTAGAGCTGTGCCGCCAGTGTTTTGTTGTGGCTCATCACCAGGGTCGGCTTTCCGGTTTTCTCTATAACCGAGGCCATGGTGCGTGTTTTCCCTGAACCGGTGATGCCCAGGAGCGTCTGGTATCGGTCACCCTTGTGGATGCCATCCAGCAGTTCCGTGATGGCTTTGGGCTGATCGCCGGCCGGTTTGTACGGGGAAACAAGTTTGAAATCGGACATCGGTTCTCTTTCTATTCAATAAATCGTTACATTTTACAGCCGTGGATCCGGCGGGCGCAGCAACTTTCGGTTGCCCCGGCTCCCTGCCGGTTTTCCGGTCCTGCTCCGGAAGGGTTCCTTGCACACGGGTCGGCCGCTGCTCAAACGTGCGTCAAAGCGATACCGTATGCAGTATCGCTTCTGTGAACGCGAATACCGTATGAGATAGACACGCGAACTCCTTTTTCATTACAGGACATACCGGAAAATTTCGCCAAAACCGACACATCCATCAACACAGTCTGACAGCAACGGAATAACACTACATACATGAACCAGAACCAAAACAGCCTGAACACCTTCCGGGAGCGCATTGACGACATCGACGATGAAATCCTGCGTCTTCTGCGTGAAAGAAACGACACCGTAAAACAGGTCATATCCACAAAAATACAAAATAAACTGCCCATTTTTGTGCCCGACAGGGAGGATGAAAAAATTGCCGGTTTCCGCCGGAAGGCCGAAGGGCACAGCCTGGATGCAGACTGGGCGGAGGATTTTCTGCGCATGATCATGAGTTCGTCCCGTGCCTACCAGTCCGGCAAAACATTTCCGCAGGCCAGCGCCGGCAGCAAGAATATTCTGATGGTTGGCGGTCGCGGCGGTATGGGATCGCTCTACACGCGCATCGCCGAACTTTCGGGACACCGCGTCACCGTGCTGGACCGAAGCGACTGGGACCGGGTGGATACGCTTGTACGCGGACAGCATCTGGTTATCATCACGGTTCCCATCAATGTGACACAGGAAACCATCGAGCGTATCGGGCCGCATCTGGATCCGGACACCATTCTGGCCGATTTCACCAGCAACAAGACCCATATCCTCGATGCCATGATGGTCGCCCACAAGGGTCCCGTCGTAGCTCTTCACCCGATGCATGGCCCGGACGTTTCCAACGTCTCCCGGCAGTTGATGATGGTGTGCCACGGGCGCGATGAAGACGCTTATGAGTGGATTCTGGAGCAGTTCCGCTTGTGGGGAATGCGCATCAAGTTCGTGGATCCCGAGCAGCATGACCGTGCGATGCACCTGATCCAGGGCCTGCGGCACTTCGTGGCCCTGCTGCACGGGTCTTTCATGAGGGAATTTGACCTCAAGCCGGAGGATATGGCCGACTTCTCCAGCCCGATATACCGCGCCGAACTCATGATGACCGGACGTATTTTTGCCCAGGATGCCGAACTCTATGCCGATATCGTGTTCTCCACTTTTGAGCGGCGCACACTGCTCCTGGAGTTCCTGGAGCATCACAAGAAACTCGCCCGGCTTGTCACAGATAACGACCGCGATGGATTTGTTCGCGAATTCCGCAAAATTAATGAATTTTTTGGCGATTTTGCGGAACAGGCCCTGTCCGAAAGCAGCTACATGATCAACCGTCTGGCGGACCGGTTCGGCTGATTTTTTTAAACTGCTTCAGCTCTTTTTGGAACAACTACTTTACAACAAAAAGTTCTACTCACATGACCAATTCAAAGCATTTCAAAAACTCAATGAGCATCCACGACTCAGTGCGCATTCACGGCTCAATGAGCATCCATGACTCAGTGCGCATTCACAGCTCAATGAGCATCCACGACTCAAAACGTATCCACAAGTCAAAGGGTATCCACGACTCAAAGCCCGGCAACAGTTCAAGACCTGGCAACAGTTCAAGGCATATCCACTCATCTTTCCGC
>SKUI01000019.1 GCA_007122185.1 Rhodothermia bacterium
ACAAGAAAAACCCCAGAAACAAAAAGAGACAAGGGTAAAACCAGGAAACCAGACGTATGGCTCGAATTGCAGGAGTAGACTTACCAAAAAACAAACGTGGTGTCATCGGACTCACCTATATTTTCGGTATAGGTAATTCCCGGTCCAAGCTGATTCTCGAAAAACTCGGTATTGACCTGAACAAAAAGGTACAGGACTGGGAAGACGACGAAGTAGCCAATATCCGGAAACTGATTGAGGACGAGTTCAAGACAGAAGGCGCATTGCGATCGGAAGTGAACGCCAATATCAAGCGTCTCATGGATATCGGTAGCTACCGTGGTCTCAGACACCGGAGAGGGCTGCCTGTAAGAGGACAGCGCACCAAAACCAATGCACGCACCCGGAAAGGAAAACGTCGTACGGTTGCAGGAAAGAAAATAGCCCCAAGAAAGTAATCTAGTGTGAACTACCCAGGATAATTATGGCAAAAAAGCAAGCAAAAACCACAGCTTCAAAGAAAAAGAAAAAGCAGCTGACCGATCCAAACGGCCGTGCTTATATCAAGGCTACCTTTAATAACGTTACGGTTACCATTACCGATGCCGGCGGCAACGTACTTTCCTGGTCCACATCCGGGCGGGAAGGATTCAAAGGTTCCCGCAAGAACACTCCTTATGCCGCACAGATGAGCGCCCAAACGGCAGCAAAAGCTGCGCACGACATGGGGCTGCGCAAGGTGGATGTGTTCGTGAAAGGACCCGGCTCCGGCAGAGAGGCAGCAATCAGAGCCCTGGCCACATCCGGACTGGAAGTCCAGGTGATTACCGATCAGACGGCCATCCCCCACAACGGATGCCGTCCCCCCAAGCGCAGAAGAGTTTAACAACGATAGTATAACAGAACACATGGCAAGATATACTGGACCCAAGCAAAAAAGAGCAAGAAGATTCAAGGAACCGATTTTTGGTCCTAGCAAGGCGCTTGAGCGCAAACCCTACGGACCCGGCGAACACGGACGTTCCCGAAGAATGAAAAAGTCGGAATACGCCATTCAGCTCGATGAGAAACAAAAAGCGCGATACACCTACGGTGTTCTGGAGCGTCAGTTCCGGAATCTGTTTAAAAAAGCCAATGCCAAAGAGGGTATTACCGGTGAGAACCTGATGAAATACCTTGAGGCCCGGCTTGATAACACGGTTTTCCGGATGGGCTTTGCCCGCACCCGTCGACAAGCACGTCAGCTGGTTACCCACAGGCACGTAGTGGTTAACGGCAGCGTTTTGAACATCCCTTCGTACTCTGTTCGCGCGGGTGATGTCGTCTCCATCCGGCCCAAATCAAGGAACCTGGAGGTCATCGACGAGGCCATGAAGAACACATCCAGGAAAAAGTACAAGTGGCTTGAAGTTGACAGGAAATCCTTTACCGGAAAATTCCTCCACTATCCGGATATGGAGGACATTCCGGAAAATATCAATGTGCAGCTCATTGTGGAGTTGTACTCGAAGTAAATTTGACGATAGAAATTAATGTAACCCCGTTGCCTTATGAGCACGAATAACTTGTTAATGCCCGACAGCCTGGTTGTAGAAGAAACAACCAACACGTACGGCAAATTTGTACTACAGCCTCTCGAAAGAGGATTTGGCGTTACCATTGGTAATGCTTTCCGCCGGGTGCTGCTTTCATCTCTCCCCGGAATCGCCATCACTGCAGTCAAGATACGCGGTGTAAAACACGAATATTCCAGTATTGATGGAATCGCCGAAGATGTCTATGACATTATCCTGAACCTGAAAGAAGTACGGTTCAAGCAGGTGGATCAGAGCAGTGGTGTCATCAATGTTGTCAAAGAAGGTCCCGGCAATCTTACAGCCGCGGATATCAGCGAAGCAACTGCAGAATATACCATACTCAACAATGACCAGCACATCGCTACCCTGGCGGAAGGTGCCTCAATCGAGATGGAGCTCCGTATGGGGCGCGGAAAGGGCTATGTGACATCCGAAGAGATGTCACTTGAAAGCGAAGCAGACATCGACCTTATTCCGGTGGATGCGGTTTTCACCCCTATAAAATCCGTGAAATATCACGTTGACAATGTCAGGGTGGGACAGCGGACGGACTACGAGAAACTTTCCATGGAAGTTGTTACTGACGGATCCATCAATCCCAAAGAAGCGTTCACCATCGCTGGAAAAATCCTCAAAGATCATATCGAGAAATTTATTACCGAACAGATCGATGAACCGTTCTCGCAGGAAGAGGACGAGGTGGATGCAGAAAAGGTACGTGTAGCCAATCTTTTGAAAACAAGCATTGAGGATCTCAACCTGAGTGTGCGTGCCTACAACTGCCTGAAGTCGGCCAACATCAATACCATTGCGGAACTTGTCTCCAAGGATGAAACCGAACTGCTAAAGTTCCGTAATTTCGGACGCAAGTCACTTGCGGAACTGACCGAAGTGATCGAGGAAAAAAACCTGCATTTCGGTATGGATGTTGACAAATACCTGGATGAATAAAAATCACGAATAACGAAGATACTCGAATACCATGCGTCATTTAGTAAAAGGGCGGAAACTCGGCCGGACGGCATCGCACAGAAAAGCCACAATGATGGCCCTTTCAGTTGCTCTCATTAAAAGTG
>SKUI01000069.1 GCA_007122185.1 Rhodothermia bacterium
AGCGCCCAGATGCCGGACCGGGCCGTGACCCGGATGTCGGCCCCGGGGATGACGCCATGGAGCTGCCTGCGGATGTCGTCGGCCAGCTCGGTACTGGAGATGCGCCGCTGATCGGGAGGCCGCAAAGTCAGGTCAATACGCCCCTGACCGTTTCGCGCATCCTTGACATAGAAAAGGATCTCTTCCTGAGGGATGATCGACTGCACGATCGGATCAAGTTCCTCCAGATACTCATGGACGACAGCAATATTGGTGCCGTCACCCATGACCATGCGGATTCGGATCTGGTCCGAATCCACGTGAGGGGTGAGTTCATAGGGAATCACCCGGAATCCCAGCACGGATACCCCGAAAAGGATGATTACTCCACCGGCGATCAGCAGCTTGCGCTGCAGCGCAACCTCCAGCAAATTGCCATAGGCATTTTCCATGCGCTCAAATAAACGCTGGAAGCGGGTCCGTTTTTCCGGATCGGGATCCACCGGCTGCACGGTCAGGATTTTGCTGCCCATCATCGGGACCAGCGTCAGTGCCACGATCAGTGAGCAAAAAAGGGCAAATGCAACCACGATGGCCAGCTCCATGAACATCAGGCCGGTGATGGTCTGCATGAACAGTACCGGCAGAAAAATGACGGTGGTGGTCAGGGTGGATGCGATGATAGCCCCGGATACCTGCCGGGTGCCGACAAGCGCACTGTTTTTCAGATTTTTGCCGTTTTGACGCTGACGGACGATGTTCTCCAGCACAACAATGGAGTTGTCGACGATAAGCCCGACCCCCAAAGCAAGCCCGCCGAAACTCATCATATTGAGGGTGAGCCCGCCAAAATAGAGCAGGGCAAAAGTCGCGATAATGGAAATGGGGATGGAAATACCGATGATAAGCGTGGTGGAACCGTTGCGCAGAAAGGCAAAGAGCACAATGATGGCCAGGATACCGCCCCAGAGCATGGCGTTGCGCACGTTGTCGATCGACGACTGGATGAACGTGCTCTCGTCGCTTATAACAACAAGCTCAAGGTCCGACCGAAGCTGGTTGATCCGCTCCACTTCGCGGTGGATTTCCCGGGATACGGCCACAGTGTTGGCACCGGTCTGCTTCCGGATGCGGAACTGGATGCTGGGCTGTTCGTCAATCTCTATGTAGCGCCAGATATCGCGGAAGCCCTGCCGCACATTGGCCACATCACCTACCCGGATCGGTGCGCCATCCACAGTGGTGATGATCGTCTGCTGGATGTCCTCCACCGTCTGATACTCCCCGACCGAGCGCACATAGAGGTCACTGAGGCCGTCTTTTACATTTCCACCCGGCAAAGTCACGTTTTCACGGCCCAGGGCAGTGATCACATCCTGTGCCGTCAGGCGGCTGGATACCAGACGGTCGCGCAGCAGGTCGACCTGTATCTCGCTGTAGACGCCGCCACGGGTTTCAATGGAACCCACCCCCGGGATCTGCTCAAAGTCTTTCGAAATTTCCCTTTCCAGAATACGGGTCAGATCCGCCAGGTCGCGGTTGGAACGCGCAAACATGCGCACAATGGGCGAGTCATTCGGATCAAACTTCCACAAGCGGGGTGGATCGGCATCTTCAGGTAAACTTCGCCGTATGCGATCCAGTGCGGCGCGCACATCGTTGGAGGCCTCATCCAGATTTGTCCCCTGGCTGAAACTCAAAGATACCCAACTGCGGCCCTCCGCCGAGTTGGAACGGACCTGCTCTACGTTCGCTACACCGGCCAGGGCATTTTCCACCTGCTCGGTGACCAGCAATTCCATTTCCTCCGGACCTACATTGCTGTAGGTCACCACAACACTCAACTGCGGATACTCGATGGGAGGCAGCAGGTCGATCGGAATAAAGCGGAAACCGATGGATCCCAGCGTGATGACAATCAGAAAGACCATCATCGTGGTGACAGGCCGGGCTACGGAACGTTCTGAGATGGACATCTTGGCTTATTGTGACAGTGGATAAAAAAGACGTACAGGTATGGTAATCAGGCGCCGGAATGGATCAGACACCTGAAATTATCAGGCACCGGAATTGTTGTTGCGGGCACGGGTGGCCATTTTTTCCTGGATGATGTCAAAGAGATCGCGGCTTTGCATCTGCTGAAGGTTGAGGATGTGGTCCCAGTCAACCGGACGCACATTGGCCTGCTCGGCTCCCCGGAGCAGCAGGTTGTGCCCCAGTGTGACAACCCAGGTGTCGTTCGGGATGCCGGCAATACCGGAAACCATGCGTCCGCGTGCCACAACCTGCACCGGCACAAAGCGGACCGGTGAAGCTCCCGTAAGCTCACGCGGCGGATCCTCTCCTTCAAAGCTGAGCTCCCGGCTAACATTATCCGCGACAAACACACCCATTTCTCCAAAATTGGGGTGGTAGAAAAGCGCATTGTTCGGCACCAGGATGGCCTGCTCGCTCTCACCGTATCTCACTGTGACGGTAACAAACATGCCGGGACGCAGGAAGCGGTCGGGATTGGTGACTTCAACTTCTGCCGTGGTAGTGTGGGTTACCGGATTCAGGAAAGGCGAGATGCGCGTAATCGTGCTTTCCATTGATTTCCCGGTCACGGACGACGATATCACTGCCGTCTG
>SKUI01000134.1 GCA_007122185.1 Rhodothermia bacterium
CCAACTGTTTGAGGCGGGGTTTTTTATTTACAGCCGGTCTGTCAGGCAACGGCGAAAGCTGTTTGCTGTATCTTACTTAACTCTCTCTTCATTTTGCTTCACTCTTTGGATGCGTCCAGCAGTACTTCCCCGTTGAAGTCGCGAAGGATGATCCTCTCCGGTATGAAATCCATGTTTGCCGGCTTTACGGTCAGATTGAAACGCATGTGGTCGGGTGTCCTGCGGGCGGCCTCAAAGTGGATGCCGAACTGCACCTGCTCTTTTCTCGGCGTCCACCCCCTTGCGACGATATCATAGTAATCGGCCTTCCTGCTTTGGTCGCCGGCAATCAGTTCCACGGAATTGACAGTCATGCTTTGAAGCGGGAGATCCAGGACAATTTCACCGCTTTGCATGAACGTATAGGGGATTTCACCAGGATCGCTATAGGGAAGGATCTCCAGGGGATTCCGGCTGAACCGCTCATCGCGGACATCGGGATTCGGCAGTTCCACAAAATAGCCGAGATGCAGATGCGGATAGGTGGCGCCTGTCTCTCCAACGGTCCCAATTACATCCTCCAACCCGACCCGTTCGCCAATACGGACATCAATGGTGTGCAGGTGCAGGTAGCTGGTGGCCAGGCTGTCGGAGTGCTTGATCGTGATAGCGTTCCCGGCTCCGGTGCTTTGTCCGTCCCACTCAGCCCGCTGCACCACCTCGCCGGGTAACACGGGATAGATATTGGTACCGATGGGTGCATAGAGATCGATCCCGGCATGGAAATCGTATCCGCCTGGCAGGAACCTGGGTCCGTACTGGGCGTAGGAGATGTCACTGTTGGGCTGCTGATCGCGGCTCAGCGGCCATTGAGCCTCGGAGATATCGAGGGTTCTTTCAGGCAGTTGATACGGTTCTGATGTTGGTGTGCGTCCTTCATCACATCCTGACAGTGCAACAACCAGAAGTATCGCAATTATCAACACGCCCTGTATTTGGAGGTTCATGTGTTTATAATCTTTGGATTTATATCGTCAGATGTAATACCATGACCGTATTTATTCATGCTCCTGTTTGTCGGATTGCCGTCATGGACATTTCATGATTTCGTGGAATCTGGAATATTCCGGGTTGCCCTGTTAAATAAATAAACGTATACGATATAATATACTATTCCACAGCTGCTTGGGGCAAATATGTTCGCATTCGCAATTTTTATTGCGCAATCCACGCCTGGAAAACGGCATTCGAAAACAGCAGCTGCCCGTTGCGCCAGAAACCGCGATAAAGCGGGTTGTCAGCCAGGATCACAATTTGACCCTGCCCCGAAGAAATGGTTCCCGCCATCAGGGAGCCTGCGGCAAGCTCTTGTGCCTGCTGCCCGGCCCATCCACCCAGGATCGGATCCCCGGCGGCTATACGGGCGACATTCCAACCGTCCTCCAGCAGATCCGGCAGAACCGTTCCGCGTTTCAGCGTTGCATATGCAGGACCAATCCCGTACGCAAGCGGATGGCTGTCATCAAGTTCCACACGCATCACCGCCCCGCTTATCTGCCGGTTCAGTGCCTGCAAGCGCCGGTTTTCGAAGCGGGTGTCACTGACCGGAAATGTGATATCCGGGTCGTCGTAGACCCCTTTTGTGCTGGCGGCCGGATCGGCGTCACCGTCGCCGGGAGCGTCAAAACTGCGCAGGGTGAGCGACACATCCTCGCGGGCCGAAAGCGTGCGCAGAGCCGAGGAAAAGGCGATCAGCCGGCCGCCCTTGCGGACCCACTCCATGATGCGGTCCCATTCGGTGTCGCTCCAACCGGAGTAGCTGCCTTCGGGCAGGAGCAAGACGTTGTAGTCCTCCAGCGGAAACCTTGAAAAGCCGCGCTGATCGAATACGGCGAGGGGGTACTCGAGCGTGTAATCGAAGAAATGACGGATCTCACCCAGGTTTCCGGAAGCGATGCCATCGCCGGACGGCACGGCAATCACGGGTTTTTCCAGCGGACGCACATGCGGCGAACCGAGATCCACGCCGCTGTCGGTGAGACCGGTAGAGACGGGCTGTACAAATCGATCATGCCGTGCGGCGACATTGTCGATGATCCGCGGCAGGCGATCGCCCAGATGCCGGTTGGCACGACGGGTGATGACAACCGAACCGGACGGCCAGGTGTGACCCGCCGTAGTGAAGGACCGTTCCGTGATACTCATGCGCACATCGCGGCTGAGCAACCCGGCCACAAATGCGGCATCACGCACATCCCCCCAGGCCAGAAGCCAGGCATAGTCCTGGTCACCGGATGTCTCGCTATCGACTGATGTGTGACTCTGCTCTGTTTCGTTGGATGTCCGGACAGCATTGTTATCATCGGTCTCATATGCCGAATGCCGGTTATTAAATGTGTGGTCCGGTTCACCATCGGTAGATGGAAAAAGCGGCCGGTAACTGGTGGATGTGCGCACCGGCTCATCCGACAGCCGAATCTGATCCGCGGTGGCCCAAGCCTCCAGTCCGAATGCATAGGGAATCGCCCACGCCGTGATGTCATAGGTGTTGGAATCGGCCAGCACGACTGCGGGATCGGGGTCGAACAGCACATGCGTGAGCACCGCTTTGGGCTGCCG
>SKUI01000230.1 GCA_007122185.1 Rhodothermia bacterium
CCAGACGCCTTTCATACAGATATCCTTGATGCCTGGGCGGACGCTATCCGTTCGGGAAGCCGGCGCGATCTGGCCCGTGCCATCACGCTGGTGGAAAGCAGCCGCACAGAAGACGTGGAGCGGGCCCAGGAACTGCTGGAGCGGCTGATGCCCTTTACAGGTGGTGCTGACCGCATCGGGATAAGCGGCATGCCGGGAGCCGGCAAAAGCACGTTCATTGAAATGCTTGGCAGGATACTGGTGGATGCCGGGCACAAGGTGGCGGTGCTGGCCGTGGATCCAAGCAGTCCGGTATCGGGCGGAAGCATCATGGGTGATAAAACCCGGATGTCGGTGCTGTCGCGGATGGATGCGGCGTTTGTGCGCCCATCTCCTGCCGGACGCACACCCGGGGGCGTGGCCCGCAAGACCCGGGAAGCGATGCTGTTCTGCGAAGCAGCCGGCTACGAGATCGTGCTGGTAGAGACGGTGGGTGTGGGCCAGGCCGAATGGAGCGTCAGCAGTATGGTCGACCTGTTTGCCGTGCTGATGCTGCCTGACGCAGGGGACATCCTGCAGGGAATCAAGCGCGGTATCCTTGAACTGTCGGACCTCATCCTTGTCAACAAAGCGGACGGACCCAGGGAAGAGTCCGCTTTACAGGCCGTGGAACAGTACCGAAATGCACTCAGCATCACCGGGAATGAGCAGTCCGGTGTGATTGTCCGGGCATGCAGCGCCCATGACAGAAGCTCGGTTGGCGCCTGTTGGCAGGATATCAGCAAGACGCTTGCTATTCGAAAAAAGGACTCCCGATTTGACCAGAGACGCCAATCCCAGCTGCGCGACTGGATACGTTCGGTGGCCGAGGATTCCCTGCTGCAACTCCTCCATGACAATCGGGAACTGTCCGGTTTATTGGATAATCTGGAGCTGGATGCACGCAAAGGAAAAACGACACCGCTTCGCGCCGGACTGACGTTTCGCAACCGGGTGATCAGGGAAATCACCGGTGGAAATACGGACAGCGGAATACCACTGTAAGAATATCTGGAAAAAATAACGATTGGCGGGAACGATTTGACCCAGTTCCGCGATTCAGTTAGAGATAGAGTGCATCTATCCCTTAAATTCCACCCGTATATCAGCTGATAATAATGGCGGATATACACGTAACTTTCTGTTACACATATTATTAAAAATAAAAGTAGTTATGGATATCCTGGAAGCAATGCGTATTATCCGTTCCCATGCCAAAGATGAGGCAGCGGCGGAGGAACTGAAAGATCTCTTTGAAAACATTATTGATGAGAGGGATTCTGCAAAAAAAGAGTTGAAACTGCTTGAAGCAGCCATTCGCAACGATTATGAATCCATTCTCATCACGGAACTTGATATGGACAAGCCCGGTCCTAAAATCGTCTATGTGAACGAAGGTTTTGAGAAAATGACCGGATACAAAAAAGAGGAAGTGATCGGGGAGACTCCGAGGATACTTCAGGGTCCCAAAACGGACAGGGCGACGCTCGATCGCCTCAGGGAATCCCTCATCGAAGGCAAGGCATTCTTCGGCCAGACCGTCAACTACCGCAAGGATGGCTCCGAGTTCATCAATCAGTGGGATATTCATCCGCTGGTGGATGAGAACGGCAAAATCACGCACTGGGTTTCCTACCAGCACGATATTACCGAGCGCAAACGTGTGGAACAGTCACTGGTCGACAGCAAAGTCGAGATGGATGACTTCTACGAGACATCCAAAAGAACCATTGTGGACGTGGCTGAAGACGGATCCATCCGGTTTGCCAACAAATCGATGCAGGAGCTGATCGGCTATGAGAAAGAAGAGCTCCAGAAGATGAAATTTTGGGATATCATGCCGGAGAAACATGGCAATATCCTGAAGGATCGTTTTGATGAGCTTTGGGAGGCAGACTTTAAATCCCAGCCGGATTACCGCTTTATCTTCCAGCATAGAAGCGGACTGCCTGTTCAGGTGGAAGCGACCATCAAGCCGCTGGAACTCAAGACCGAAAAAGTGATGCGCACCGAGGTGAGCAATGTATCACTGCGCAAGAAAGTCCTCAAGACGCTCTATCAACGCAACCAGGATTTCAACCGGATTTTCAATACAAAGAGCGATTTCAAATACGGCCTCAGTTTCAATGATGAGGATCTGCCCGAGTTCCGGTGGGTTTCTGCCGATGTGAAAAATATCACCGGGTATTCTGTCGAGGAGTGCGAGGGCCATGAAGGATGGAGGCGACTGGTCCATCCAGAAGATCAGGAAAAAGCCATCAGCCATCTGAAAAAGGTCTCCGAAGGAAGGTCCATGTGCATGGAATACCGCATTGTGGACAAGGAAGGAAATGTGATCCCGGTCATGGATTACGCCAAGACGGTGGATGTGCAGACCTTTGACATCAAGGGCGCTGTAGCGCTTGTGAAGCAACCCCAGGAAGAGGACTGAGAAATATTTTCACCGGTTTCGTTAATGCATTGTTGTGGAAGCGGAAACGAAACCGGAATGCGGATGCGAAATGCACCTGCAGCGACAGATGCCACATCTGTGGATGTGGCATCTGTTTTTGGATGAAGAAGCGTGCAG
>SKUI01000112.1 GCA_007122185.1 Rhodothermia bacterium
GTGGCTTTGAATCCCAGTCCAAAACTGAGCACGGCCGGAAGCGGCAGGGCCGAATCGAATCGGTTGCCCGCGGGAAACGTGCCGCTGAGGGCTGTTGGAGTAGTGAAATCGGCATCGCCGCCAGAGATTTCCATATCAATCTGAGAACGGTAGGCCGCACCAAAGGAGATCTGGTCGGTGATCTTCCCATGGACACCCACATTGAAACCAATTGCCGTAGTTGTTCCATCGAGTTCAACCATGGGTGTAAAATCATCCTGGGCATCAACCGGCAAGTCGCGTTGTACATTCACTGCGCCGTAGGCAAAGATGAAGCCGGCGCCGACGCCGATCCGGTCACCGATACGATAGCTGAGTGTCGGCTGGACAAATATGGCCGTCAGGGATATTTCACTGAGAAGGAACCTATATTTCCATCCCTCTTCCCAGCGCAGGGCGTTTCCATAGGGAGTGTAAACGCCGATTCCGGCTCTCAGATTATCTATCGGAGTAACGTAGCTGGCATAAATACTGAACGGAGTGCGTATGGGACTGTCGGTTTTGGCGACATAGCTGGACGGGGCCGGGGCCCGGTAATGGGTACTTATGAACGTGGCGCTGGATCCAAGAAGAATCGCATTGTGATCGATAGTGGCAAGTCCGCCAGGGTTAAGACCAATGGTGGCAATATCCAGCGGCATCCCTACCCCGGTGTGCCCCATGGCAATTTGTCTTTGTCCCAGTAGATTGAGTTGGTATCCACCTGCAAGGACTGTCGATGCAGAGAAACACAGAACAAGCAGGCTTGCCGTGATTACGGTAAGTGATTTTTTCATGAGCAATTTCCGATTAATGGCAGTTCGGTGGAAAAAAGAGTTGGCCGTCTCAGGGATGATGAACACTCTGCCGGTTTGCATAAACCGGATGCAGAGACTGTTCTCGATACCGGATAAACCCCAGATTTACTATGTGCTTATGGTCCTGGCACGTCACGGCACGCCCGGACGGACAGCCTTAATTTAAGGTAATGGACGGGATATGCCAATAAATAAGTGCAATTTTATCGAATTTTTCTCACCAGATGCAGCCCGTCACGCACGGTAAGTATCACATTTTCGACATTTTCATCTTCCGCAATCTTACGGTTCAAGCGGTCGATAGCCGCTGCTTTCTGATCTGCCGGCACATCCTGATCACGTGTTTTCCGTTCGCCGCCATGCATTCCTGATGTCTCGGAAACAACGGCGTCCTGCGTTTCCATATCCCTGCAACCCCATACTTTCCCGCCCCAGAATGCATTATCAACAACCAAAAGACCACCGGGTACAAGTCTCGGCATGACCCGCTCATAATATTCCGGATAGTGTTCCTTGTCCGCATCCAGAAACACAAAGTCGATCTGATCCGGCCATGGTGTTTCCAGAGCCGGTCCCATGCATAGCCGGATTTCGGCAGCGGCCCCCTCTCCAGGTCGGTACAAGTCAGAGTCAACAAGTGGAATGTCACTGTGAGCCGGGTTTTCAATACCGGGAGTTTTTCCGGCCGCATCCAGGCGGTATCGCTCAAAATAACGGCGGGCGATACGCGCATACTTCTCATTCGTCTCACAGGTGATCAGCGAACCATCCGGCGGAAGCGCCGTGGCCATCCACAAGGATGCATACCCGGTAAATGTCCCGATTTCAAGTACCGTCCTGGCACCACTGATACGGACCAGCATATTGAGGAAGCGGCCTACCACCGGACCGCTCAGCATGTCATCGTAGCGCAGTTCCCGGGCGGTTGTCTCACGAAGTTCTTTCAGCAGCTTGGGCTCCCTGCGCATCATAAGCCCGGCATATTGGGATGCTTTGTCATTAAAACTCATGGCACGGCAATTTGCAGTATGATCTTGCGAAGTGGCAGGTCGTTCTCAGTAGCTGAAGCCGGAACGCGTCGCAGTAAAAAATGCGCCGGAAATGGGTCCCCCTGCAATGCTGGCAGCAGGTGTGGAGCAAGATACTTCCTGAGCGAATGACGGATCACAAAGATACCGGTCCGTATCCGCCTTGCTTCCAGGCCGAAGGGCAAAAGCAGCTCTTCCAGAATGTCTCCGAGCTCTTTTTCTCTGAATGCCATCGTCACGGAAATGCCGGCCGTTATCCCCGGCTCGTAAATGAAATCCGTACCGGTATGTTCCGATATCACAAACAGGGCACGGTCCAGTGGCTCGTTACGGAATTCAAAACTCCATGGGCCGGATTGATGCAAGCTTGATTCCCGATGATCACAACCGGCCGGCGAAAGTGATGCTTTAGCTTGACAGGCCATAGCAAACAGAGTGGTGTATGACAGGCACAGAGTCACCGCCAGTGTCCGACTAACATCTCGCAATATTCGTAAATACCTCCAGGAGCTGCTCATGGTAAGGATTGCTGTGTTACCGGGACTGTTTCCGGGAAGGCAACCCGGGATCGGGTACCCGGAAAGTGATTTCAGATTAGTGACTGATGGTTAGCAACGGATAGTTAGCGACGGATGGATAGCGGCTGCAGGCCATCGGCTTTTACTGCCGCTCTGCCAGCTGCATTGCATCGCAACCACTTCACCTTCACCTTCACCTTCACCTTACGAATAATTTAGGATAAAATGAGAAGAAATGAATGCTCCGGGAAAAAAAGACGGATGACTTACCAGAGGAACGGAGCCGGTTGGGCTTGATTCAGGCGGGACTAAGTTTGTGCTCAGTACAGGTATATCGTGCCTTGATCTTCTTCGTAGCGGCAATTTGTCACAAAACAGATGGTCTCTATGATATTTTCCAGTTCGCCCGGACGGGGAAGGTAGATTGTCAGGTGACGATCTCTCAGGACTTCATCCTGAATGATTATTTCGGAATCGTAGCGCCGTTCCAGTTCGGCAGCCACTTCGCTCATGGAGATGCCTGAAAAATAGAAACCGTGGTTGCGCCATGCGAGGGCCTGATCCGTATTGACAGGCTGGGGGTCCAGGGGCTTTGTATTGTGATAATCAACCTGGGTGGTATGTCCCGGCTGAACCAGTGTGTGAGACTCCGGTTCCAGAAGGGATGCCAGCCTGACCTGGCCGTCAACAAGGGTAAGTGTGGTTCGTCCGTCCGGATCATCGGACCAGGAGCGCACATTGAACCGGGTGCCCAGCACTTCCACCCTGGCTGTCTGTGTCTCCACAACAAATGGCTTCCCGGATGGCTGCACTTCAAAATAGGCTTCGCCCTGCAGCCGCAGATCACGATGTCCATTACCGAACGTCCGGTTCCAGGTTATTCTGGATCCGCTGTTAAGCTCGACACGGATCCCGTCATCCCAATGAAAAACAGCGTATTCTCCCCGCGGGGCCTCCATGCTGACGGGCATGAACAGATACCACATGATGAACCCTCCGAGCAGAACTGCTGCCAGGGCGGTGATAAAAGCATAGGTTTTTGCTGCAGTGGTTTTTGCAACGGAGCTTCTTGATCTGAGGGGACGTGGACGCATTTTGAGCGCAGGCAGGCCGGCCGGCTGCAGTCGTTTCTGAAGCAGCGCCCACTCTTCTTCGGGATTCACAACTGTGGCATCATCGCCAGGCTGTTCCCTTCGCCGGGCCTTTTCCCATATAAAACGCACTTCATCCTCTTCCTTTCCGGAGAAATGCTTCATGATATCATGATCCGGCCGTTTCATATTCCTTTCAGATTTCACTCTTTATTCCCGGTTTTCACGCTGTGACTTCCACTGGTTCAGTTGTCCACGCAAGGTGTTCAGTGCACCTACGATATGGTTGTTTACCGTACGTGGCGCACACTCCATCACTTCTGCTATCTCATGGTGGTCGAGCCCTTCGAACCGGCTTAGCTCAAACGCCTCACGCTGCCGTGGCGGGAGGGCCTCGATCCAATCGCTCAGCCGTTGTTCCAGCAATCCATCACTATCCGACCGGATGGATTCCGGCGACATCTCCTCACTCGGCTGCTCAGAGGGGGCAATATCGTCGAGGCGGATCGGCCGTCGCGAGCGAATCAGGTTAATGCTTCGGTTTTTTACCATTCGGTAAAGCAATGCCTTAAGGGATTTATTTTCATCAAGCCGGTCACGGATATCCCAAAGGTGAGCATATACCTCCTGGAGGATGTCCTTTGCGACATCCGTATCCTTCACAAAATTCAGTGCGTATCGCATAAGCGGCTGATAAGAATCCATGAAAAGGTCGTGAAACGCCTTTTCATCTGACGCGCGGATTTTGCGCGCCCACTGCTCATAATCTGTTGCCTTGGCCATACTGTGACTGGATCCTTATAAAAAAAGATATCGTGTACGATACGAAATTTTTTCCATCAATAGGACCCGAACAAGGCCGCACGGCGGCAGCAGACGGCTTACCGCGTTTTATTCATTATACTAATTGTTTTACACAGCAACGGAGAGGTATGACCAGTCCTTTGCGGTGATACCATATCATTATCATTCTTCGGGACGGTTTATCGGGTCGGAAGGAATAGAGAGCTGGAGGAATTGTCTGTTTTTTTCGTATGTTAGTGCTTTTATTTTAAGTACAACACCTTTTCAGATGAACAAACCCAGGATCATACTTGCCTCCTCAAGTCCGCGCCGCCGTTTGTTGCTCCGACAGATCGGGCTGTCCTTTGATGTGATCCCCGCTGATATTGAAGAAGAGGTCACCCCTGGTTCCGATCCGGCGGATACGGTCGAAGCGTTTTCCCTGCAAAAAGCGCTCCTGGTGGCCGAACGGCTGGATGGACGTAAAGAAACCGAGCCCGGATCTTATGCCGGCAGGCTGGTCATTGGCGCCGATACCATTGTTGTGCGCGACGGCGAAATACTCGGGAAGCCCACTGATCCGGATGACGCCGTTGCGATGCTTCAGTCACTGAGCGGACGCACACACCAGGTCTATACAGGTGTGGCCCTGGTCTTCGGAAACGATGTTGCCGGCTCTCCCGGTGGTGAGCCCCATACCGTATCCAACCGAAACGGATTTCAACACCACGTTTTTCACGAACGGACCGATGTCACCTTCGGCTCGCTGGCCGATGAGGAGATCCGGGCGTATGTGGAGAGTGGCAGCCCCATGGACAAAGCCGGATCGTACGGGATACAGGATGACCTCGGGGCGCTGTTTGTTGCGCGTATTGACGGCGACTACTACAATGTGGTCGGTTTTCCGCTGTTCCGTTTTTATCGTGAAGTCAATAAGCTGATGCCCGGCATCGTTACACCTTTTGTAACGGCAACGGGTATTTCATGATTACCTCAAGCGTTTCATCCCCGGCGACGCCATTTGCGCAAACCGGTGGGCGGCATACATGAACCCTTGTCTTTTACTGCCATTTTGGAACTTCATGTGCCGAATAAGGGTGCTGATCATCCAAAAAAACAAAGCGTCATCTGCCAGAATCGACCACCTGATATGCACCACATCCGCAGTTTTTTTATTTTTCTGATGCTGACAAGCATCCTTGTTTTTTTTCCGTATCCGGCCCTGCAGGCCCAGACCGGCGCCGGAGACTTTTCGCTCGGGAACGAGTTGCTCCGGCAAGGCAAGTTTGAGGAGGCATACGAGATTTTTGAGCTAATGCTCCGGGAAAATCCGCGCTCCTATGCCGTCTATGACCGAGCCGCAACCGCCCTGGTGCAGCTCAAGCGCTATGATGATGCCATTCAGATCACCAAGGAGCGGCTTGATCGTGTGGGTGATGACAGCAATACGCACATCAAACTGGGAGAAATCTACGATATTTCGGGCAGGCGCGACGATGCCATGGAGACATGGAACCACGTGCTCCGTCAGCATGCGCAAAATGCCCAGGTTTACCGGCGTGTGGCGGAAACCATGAACCAGCGGAGGCTTTTTCGTGAAGCAATCCGGGTTTATGAAGCGGCAAGGGAGCAAGTTGGTGATGCCAATCTCTTCGCTTTCGAAATTGCCAACAATTATCTCGCCATCGCCGATTTTGAATCAGCCATCAGTGAATATCTTGATATTATCGGCCGCGACAACCGGCGCATGAGCCTGATCCAGCGTCAGCTTCTGAACTACGATGAACGAAGGCTGTACGACACCGCAATCCTGCTGACCGAGGAACGCCTTGGCCGGCTTTCATCCGGCAGCGAAGCTGACCTTGCTTACCGGGATTTTCTGGCCTGGATCACTATGGAGCGCGGGCTCTATCGCAGGGCACTGGCGGCGGCACGCACCCTGGAACGTCACAGCAACAATGAGCGTCACGCCATGTTCCGCATGGGGCGGGATTTGCGAAGCAGGGGTCAATTTGAGCTTTCCGAGCAGGCTTTCCGGTACTATCTGGAGCTTGACACGCATCCGCTCCAGGCCCGAAGCCATGAGGAGCTCTCCCGTACCTACCAGGAATGGGCCGGATATCTGGCGGACCGGAACCTGGATTTTGACGGTGCCGCCGACTCCCTGTACCGAAAGGCATTTGACACTGCAGATCAGCTTGCCAGCCAATTTCCACGCTATGACCGGATGATGCAGACGCTGGCCATCCAGTCCGAGCTGGCACTGGACCATCTCAAAGAACCCGGGAAAGCTGCGGTGTACCATCAGAAAATGGAGCGTATTGCCAGAAACGATAATGAAATGGCGCTGGCCCACTATGTTGAGGGACGGCTTTTGCTGTTCGACGGAAACTTTTCCATGGCAAGGGTATCGTTCACCCGCAGCAACCGGATTGCCGATGGGGGGGAAATCGCCGACAAGAGCCGCTACTACCTCGGCCTGGGTGATTTTTACAACGGTGATTTTACTTACGCCAGGCTGCAGCTTCGGTCCTTGGAGCGGCAGAATTACTCGTGGTACGCCAACAATGCCCTGCAATTACGGTTTATCATCCAGGAGGGACACGAGGAAGGCGGTGAAAACAGTGAGCTGCACCGCATTGCCCGGGCCCGCTATCTCTTTGACACCGGACGTTATGCCGAGGCGGCCGATTTGCTTGTGCCGGTTCTCGATGAGCCGGCTGCCAACCCGCTTCATGGCGAAACAATGCTGTTGCTCACGCAGACGTTACGCAGGATCCATCCCGAAATTGCTTTTCGGGTCGTCGACCGGCACACCCGTCGCCCATCCGTACGCCAGGCCGCCGGCGAACGCCTGCTCTGGGAGCGCGCCAGGCTGGCGGAAGTGGTCTACCTCATGCAGCAGCGCGATCCGGAAAACAACCGGTCTGCCGAAGGTGTGGTTCCGGCCGGACTTTTGGCCTATCCGTTTTCTGCGGAGGAGCGGTTTTATGGAAGGGATGAAGATCCGGGCCCGATACTGCTTGGCGCCGACGGGGTCACCGGTTACTACGAAGAGCTCCTGTTAAACTATCCGGAAGGATATTACTCCGATATCGCCAGGAACCGGATCCGCGACCTGGAGCGGCATGCGCGGGAGCTGTGATTTTTTTCTGCAACAAGGCCGCCACTTTAGTGGCAAAGGGAATACGTATCCACCAAAAACAGTGATGATTTTATGGTATCCACAACTTCTTTCGGCTCCTGCCTAACCAATCGGTTTCCTGTGGCAGCACTGCTTGCGGTCATGCTGCTAGCGTTCGCGCCAGCGGCACAGACCCAGTCTGCCTACGTGCTGATCCCGATGGATGACAGCCAGCGCAACCACCTGAAAGCTTACGGAGTAATGTTTCAGCATCTTCTGGATGGCCATACGGGAAAATGGCTACTGAATTACCGCGGGGGCAGTTTCCTCGCGCCGCAGACTGAAACCATGGTGCGGCAGAGCCGGGTCCGGGGCGTCTCCATGGAACAGATTTCAGCTATTCGGGCCAGGCAGATCATAGAAGAAGTTGAACGCCCGAATGTAAACATGTCGGTGGTGGAACTTGAAAAAGCGCCACGGATCGCTGTCTACACGCCTGATCATGCCCTGCCGTGGGATGACGCCGTGACCCTTGCCCTGACCTATGCCGAAGTTCCCTATGAGACCATTTATAACAAGGAAGTGCTTCAGGGAGCCCTTGAGGATTTTGACTGGCTGCACCTGCACCATGAAGACTTCACCGGGCAGCATGGAAAATTCTGGTTCGCCTACCGCAATCAGCCGTGGTATATCCGGCAGGTGCGTGATCTGGAGGACATGGCCGCGGAAATGGGATTCGAAAAGGTTTCCGAGATGAAAAAGGCCGTGGTGTGGACCATCCGGGAATTCATTGAAGAGGGTGGATTCCTTTTTGCCATGTGCTCGGGCACGGACACGTTCGATATTGCGCTGGCTGCCATGGAGGTCGACATCGTCCCGATGCAGTTCGATGGTGATCCGGCTGACCCGGATGCCAATGAAAAACTGGATTTCCGAAACGCACTTGCTTTTACAGACTTTGAAGTAACCCTTGATCCTGCCGAATACCGTCACGGCAACATAGACATACTCGACGTGCAGCAGCGCATGGCGGAGGTCGACGAAGAGATGGACTTTTTTACGCTTTTCAACTTTTCAGCTAAGTGGGATCCGGTCCCGACCATGCTCACACAGAACCATGTCAGCAGCATCAAGGGTTTTTACGGCCAGACCACTGCATTCCGTAAGGAAACCATCAAGAGCAATGTGGTGATCATGGCACAGACACCGGGGCGTAATGAGGCCAAATACATCCATGGTAATCTTGGCGAAGGGTTTTTCACGTTTTATGGCGGACACGACCCGGAGGATTACACCCATCGCGTTGGTGATCCCCCGACCGAGCTGGAGCTCTTCCCCAACAGTCCGGGGTACCGGTTGATCCTCAACAATATTCTTTTCCCTGCAGCTCAAAAGCAGGAAATGCAGACACTGCGCGATAAGCAGCAGTTTTATCGGTTCGCCTCCGGCTACTGAGCAACCGGGTTTTTAATCATCCGGATTTTGAGCATCCGGCCATTGAGTATCCGGCCCCATGCAAAGATCCACTGCCTTGGGCATACTCACAGGATCAGTGATTTCCGGTTGGGATCAGCTGCTGCTTTCTCCCTCGAAATGCTTTTTAGCCGCATCCCAGATTGCGTCCATTTCTTCCAGCGTGGCATCTTTCAGTTTTTTTCCCTGCTGGCTGAGCACCTCTTCGATATACTGAAAGCGTTGCTTGAATTTTCGGTTGGTCAGGCGCAGGCAATCCTCGGAATTCAGCCCTGCAAGTCGCCCCACATTCACCATCGAAAATAGAAGATCGCCGAATTCTCCGGCTTTTTCCTCTTCATCCCCTTTCTGTGCTGCTTTTTTGAACTCCTCGATCTCCTCAGCCAATTTGGGCCATGCCTCTTCCCAGGTCTGCCAGTCAAAACCAACAGCGGCGGCCTTTTCCTGCATGCGTTGTGCCTTTATCAGGGCGGGAAGCGTATCCGGTACTCCCTGGAGCACCGAACTTCGTTCTTTTTCCTTCATCTTGAGATCTTCCCAGTTGCGAACAACTGTGGCAGAATCGCCGGCTTGGGTATCTGCAAAGACGTGGGGATGTCTGCGGATCAGTTTCTCCTGGATCCCGTAGATGACATCACCAATGTTGAAGCGTCCGGATTCACGCGCTATTTCGGTATGAAATACCACATGAAGGAGAAGGTCTCCCAGTTCCTTTTTGAGTTCGGCAGGATCGTCATTGTCGATTGCCTCAATAGCCTCGTAAATTTCCTCTACCATCAGGTCTTTGATGGATTCGTGTGTCTGCTGGCGGTCCCAGGGACATTCCCTTCGGAGGATGGCCATGATTTCTACGAGGTCTGTAAAGCTGCGGGAGGGACTTCTTTGTTCGGACATGTAACGTTTAGGAGAGTGAATCCAGCTCCCATCTCTTGAACGATCCGCCGTAGAACTCGGACAAATCCGACAGGTAGTCACACAAATCACTCAAAGTCTGGTGATCAGGTGATACCAGTGCGTGTGCAAGGAGAATCCAGCAGGAGCCGGCAGGCATGACATTAACTTCCCAATGCTCTTTCTGCAATCGGGCTGCCAGATAATATGCGGAACTTTCCTCGTACAATTCAATATAAAAAACGATTGGCCTCTCCGGTTCAGCAGGCCTGTAACCAAAATCAGGAAAA
>SKUI01000155.1 GCA_007122185.1 Rhodothermia bacterium
GAGTATGCGGTGGCTTACGCGAACAAGCTTGGAAAACCGCTGGTGATCCTTGAGGGGCTGGCGTGCGACTACCCATGGGCTACGGCGCGCACCAGCACGTTTATCCTTGAGGGCATGGCGGAGCATCTGAAGCAACTGCGGGATGCGCCGGCGGTCACGTACATCCCCTATCCCGAACAGCAAGCGGGCAGTTACGGGAAGCTGGTGGATGATCTGTGCGGCCGTGCTGCCATCCTGATATCCGACGAGTACCCGGTGTTCATCATGAGAGAACGCAACGATCGGCTTGAAAGGGAGCTTTCCATCCCGTTCCATACCATCGACGCGAATGGCATCATTCCCATGGCGCTCTCGGAAAAAGCGCCCTACTCGGCGTACGTTTTCCGGCAGCTGATGCAGAAAGTGTTCCTGGAGTGCTGGGCGAATCCGCCGCAGGAGCATCCGCTTAAGGCATTGCGGAACCATGGCGATCCGGGTTTGCCGGAGCACGTGATCGAGAAGCAGCGCAGCGGGATGGAGCGTTTGTCGTCAGCTGAGAACATTGCGCAGTTTGTAAGCGGGCTTTCCGGATTGAAGCAGAAAATTGGTCCTATTTCGCTGAAAGGTACGCGTGCGGCCGGGCTTGAGCGATTGGATGCTTTTGTTGGGAATGACTTGCTGAGGTATGACGATGACCGGAACGACCCGGACAAAGAGCGAACCAGCCGGTTGAGCCCATGGCTGCACTTCGGTAAAATATCCGCATTTGAAGTGGTCGAAAAGGTGTTTGCCATGCAGCCGGAGGGCTGGGATATCCGGGATGCGCGTCCCGTCCGCGGCAAGCGGAGCGGATTTTTCGGGGGACATGCTGCCGTTGAGTCCTTTCTGGATGAGTTGGTCACATGGCGCGAGGTCGGGTTCCACTTTGCCTGGCACACACCGGATTACGATCAGTTTGATTCGCTTCCGTCCTGGGCCCGGGAGACGCTCTCCGATCATGCCGATGATCCACGGGAGTACGAGTATTCCTGTGAGGAGCTGGCGCAGTCGCGGACACATGATCCGATCTGGAATGCGGCTCAGGGGCAGTTGCGCGAGGAGGGACGCATCCACAATTACCTGAGGATGCTGTGGGGGAAGAAGGTGCTTGAGTGGACACCGGATCCGCAGACGGCGCTGGAGTACCTGATAGACCTGAACAACGAGTATGCGATTGACGGACGGGATCCCAACAGCTATTCCGGGATATTCTGGATATTTGGGCGGTTTGACCGGGCGTGGGGTCCCGAACGGCCGGTATTCGGGAAAATCCGCTACATGAGCAGTGACAGCACCCGAAAAAAAGTGCAGCTGGACAATTACCTGAAGCGGTATTCCGGCTTGTAGAGTGGCGTGTCCGGGTCTGAGAGGATGCGCGTGATCAGTTCCATGAGGTCTTTTTCCCGGAGGGAAGCGGCCTCGGCAATTTCGCTGTGGTCCAGTTTTTCCTTGCTGACACCGGTGGCCAGATTGGTGATGAGCGAAATGCCCAGGCAGGTCATTTGAAGGCGGATTGCCTCGTTGAGTTCGGCGGCTGTGGACATGCCCACGGCATCGGCGCCCATGATCCGGAAAGCCCGGATCTCGGCCTTTGTCTCGTAGGTGGGACCTTTTGCGTACAGGTACGTGCCGCGGGTGACAGTGATGCCCGCTTTTGCAGCCAGATGTGTCACTTCATTTACAAGAGAGTCGTTGGCGTAACGATGGCGGAATTTTCGGGTGTGGGGACTGACCCGCACCGGCAGGCTGATGATATCGTCAATGAGCATCAGCTCGCCGACACGAAAACGGAAATTGATGCCGCCGGCGGCGTTGGTTACCACCAGGACATTGCATCCCAGGGCTGCGGCCACGCGAACGGGGATCACGGTGCGCTCAAAGGGATGGCCTTCGTAGTGGTGAAACCTGCCGGACCAGGCGAGTATCTTGTGTTCACCAACCGTTCCGAAATAGAGCGCCCCGTCGTGTCCGGCAACACCTGTCTCCGGAAAACCCTGGATTTCGGAATAGGGAACAACAACAGGGTTCTGGATGGCTTTCGTGAATTTTCCGAGTCCGGATCCGAGTATGATCGTGGCGTCGGGTATTCCGACTCCTTTGCGGCGCAGCAGTTGGGCCGCCCGTTCAAGTGTTGCTTCTGATAACTCCTGTTGTGATGTGTTCGACATCGTACCCTTTGTTTTCGTCGTACTGTTTCAGCCTGGCTACGGCACCGTTGCAGCCGTGGTATGTCAGGATAAAGTACTCCTCTTGCAGTGCCTTTTGCAAATAAAGCTCCCTTGCAGCCTGGCTTTTTTTACCGTCGTGGTCGAATTTTGCCACGAATTTCCGGTTGATGGCTTCGGGTCGTCCAAGCACATCGCCCAGCATCATTGCCTTTTCCGATCCGTTTTTGTAGAAAATACCCTGGTGAAATTCGGTGTGGCCACCAATGGTTTCCATGATGATCTCTTCAGGCTCCGGCGGATGGTTTTCGACGAACCGCAGATCGGCGTGTGTTTCCAGGTAGGCGGCCCATCGGAGCA
>SKUI01000005.1 GCA_007122185.1 Rhodothermia bacterium
GAGATTGAGGGTAGAGCTCCGCTGCACCTGGATTTTCAGGCGTTTGAGTTTCTTGGACCGGATCCCGATGACGAGATCGACCTCACCATTTTTACCAGTGATTTTGATCTTGCCGCGTTCAATGATTTTCTGGATCCTGCGATGCTGAGGAACCTGCAGGGCAAACTTAATGCCGATATCGTGCTGCGCGGGAGCATGAGCGATCCCGAAGTGAATGGCAGCCTGGCGCTCTCCGGCGGACAGGTGCGCCTGGTGGAGAACCAGATAACATTGCGCAATATCAGGATGGACATGGAGATGGAGCCCGGACGCATGGTGCTTCAGGAGCTTTCGGCGCAGAGTGTCGGATCCTTCACGGGAAGAGGAGAGATCACGCTGGACGGTCTGATGCCCGACCGTATGGACCTCAATTTCAGGGCAACCAACTTCCGTGCCTTCAATACCCGTGACAGGGAGATTTACGCCGGGATGAATGTGAACATGACCGGTTCACTTGAGGAGCCGTTCCTCTCGGGTACCGTCCGCTGGGAGCGCGGGACCTTGTATCTGGATGATTTCGGAGAGCGGGAGGTTGAAGAGGTGGTCCTGGATGAGGAGGCTGTCGAGGAGCCCGAGGGTCCGGAGTTTTTCGAGCGTCTGGCCATGGAGCTTAGGTTTATTGTGGACCGCAATGCGTTTGTGCGCAACCGGCGCGATCCCGAGATTTTCCTGGCATTGCGGGGTGAAATAGACATTGTCAAGGAGGCCTTCAGGGATTTGCAGCTGTTCGGCGACATGGGTGTGACATCGGGACATGTTACCACCTTCAACAAACGGTTCCAGCTTGAGCGGGGGGATGTGACCTTCAGTGGTGACCCGACGGAGCCGGAGCTCAACATCCGTACGCTGTACCGGCCGCGTCAGCAATACGAGGACATCAGCATTTATTATACCATAACCGGCACATTGTCCGATCCGGAATTTGAGTACGAAAGCGAGCCGGAAATGGAGCTGCAGGATATTATCAGCTATACGCTGTTTGGCCGGCCGTTCCATGCCCTGGCCGGATGGGAGCAGACCATGTCCGGCCGGTCCGATGGCAGCATGGCCACCAATCTTGCCGTTGATATCATGCTCGACCGCATCGAGAGCCTGGCGGCTGACCGTCTCGGGATCGATGTCATCGAAATCGAAAACACACGACGCGGCGGGGGCGGAACCAGCATCAAAGCCGGGAAATTCGTATCCGACCGGTTATTCATCGCATTCCTGCAGGAGCTGGGAGGCACGGAATCGGCGCGTCAGGTAATCGTGGAATACATGCTGCGGCGCAATCTCGACCTGATCATCACCGCCGGTGATGACTACCGGAGCGGGGTGGATGTGCTGTGGCGATATGATTACTGACATTTATCCATTTTATTGGTATATATTGCCGTCCGTGAATTCCCGTTAAAAGGTTGCGGGCTGCGGCCGGTGGCAATGTCTTAAAGCGGTCACATTGTGTGTGGCGGTCAGTTATCAAAAAAGGCGTTCGGGAGCCCGGAGGACTATGGAAATGCGAACAGAATAATGGTAAGCAAGCGCAGGTATTGCAGAAATGTCAGAAAAAGAAAAAAAGTTATCAGGAAAAAAAAGTACGGCCGGCAGCCTGGATGATGCCGAACTGACCCGGTCACTGTCCCGCTACCGGAAGCAGATCGACCGTCTGGACGAGCAGCTGATCCGTACTTTGGCGGAGCGCCACAAGGTTGTGAGAGAGGTTTTTTCCAGCAAACTGTCCGAAAGTGCTTTTATCCGCGATGCGGGTCGCGAGGAAACCCTTTTGCGGAAAGTACGCGAGATGGCCATGGATGCGGGCATTGATCCCTACTTTACCGAACAGCTTTTCCGCGATATCATCTATCAGTCCGTTCGTTTCCAGAGCCATTCGCTGCTGGACCACAGCAACAACAAACTGGATGTGCGTACCATCTCGGTGGCATATCAGGGCACGCGGGGAGCGTACAGCCACCAGGCGGCCATGCGGCACTTTTCAGAGCGTTACGACGATGTTCGATGCGTCGGTTTCAAGACCTTCGAGCAGGCGGCCATGGCCATGGTGGATGGCGAAACCGATGTGGCCATCCTCCCGATTGAAAACACGACGGCCGGTTCCATAAATGATTCATATGACTTGTTGGCAGACAAGGACTTGCATATCACTGGCGAAGAAGTTCTCAAGGTGAATCACTGTTTGATGGCATGTGAGCCCACGGCGCTGGAGGAGCTGCGGCTGATCCGTTCGCATCCCCAGGCGCTGTCGCAGTGCAGCCGGTTTCTGGCCGAACTGACACACTGTGAGATCCTGCCGTATACCGATACGGCCATGGCGGCGCAGAAGATCATGGAAGAGCGGGATCCGACACAGGCGGCCATTGCCAGTTCCTATGCGGCGGAGTTGTACGATCTGCACATCCTGGCCAAGGACCTGGCCAATCAGCCGGGCAACTTCACCCGGTTTGTGATCGTCTCGCGGGAGCCGATGGTGTGCGACCCGCGCATCCCTGCAAAGAC
>SKUI01000259.1 GCA_007122185.1 Rhodothermia bacterium
CTCGAGCTCTTTGCGGAGGTCGTTTTTGAGTGATCCGTACATAGGCAGGTGTCGGTCGTTTGACGTAGAGGAATAATATTTTGGAAAGAGCCGGCGAGCGCCGGGAAGCGGCAGCACGCACTATCCTAAAATAAAAAAACTCCGGACACTACCATGCAAAAAAGCGGATGAATATGGGCTCTCTTTGCCGGCGGCCCGGCGCACAGGCACCACCGGTCGCCTTCTTTCAGGCCGGGGAAATTCCACTGCGGACGGGGGGTGGACAAATCATTGCCGCGTTCTTTGCTGTAAGCCAGGAATTCATTGGTCATCACGGCGCAGACGGTATGCATCCCGAAGTCCTGATCGCCCGTGTTACAGCAGCCATCGCGGAAAAAACCGGTAACGGGATCGTTGCTGCAGGCTTTAAGCGGTTCTCCAAAAATATTTGTTCCTTTGTACATGGCACTTGTTTTTGAGATGTAACACCATTTTTACCATATTAACTCCCGGAATCACAGAAAAATTTGAACGGGTGGATGCGGCACCAAACCCCATCCACCCGAGCAGATAAACCATGCCCGACTTTTCACTGCACACACTGGATCTTGTCAGCATCGCCATTTACCTGGCGGTGATCATCGCCATCGGTTTCTACGTGGCGCGGCGTGTCAGCGATTCGGCCGACTATTTCCTGGCCGGCAGGTCGCTCACCTGGTCGCTGATCGGCTTCTCGCTGCTGGCGTCCAACATGTCCAGTACCAGTATCATCGGCATGGCCGGCAGCGCCTTCAACACCGGCATTTCCGTCTACAACTACGAGTGGATGGCCGCGGTGCTCATGGTGCTGTTCGCGCTGTTCATCGTCCCGGTCTATTTGCGCAACCGCATCTTCACCATGCCGGAGTTCCTTGAGCGGCGGTTTGATTACCGTTCGCGCTACTATTTCTCGGCATTCACCATTTTCGGCAATATCTTCATCGATACGGCCGGGGCGCTGTATGCCGGAGCGCTGGTGATCTCGCTGCTGTACCCGGAAGTGCCGTTCGCCCTTTCGGTGGTGATCCTGGCGGTGCTGGCGGGACTTTATACCGTGGCGGGCGGACTCCGGGCCGTCGTCTACACCGATACCATCCAGGCCGTGCTGCTGCTTTTCGGATGCCTGCTGGTCAGTGTTCTGGCATTGGGAGAGATCGGCTCCTGGCAGACCGTGCGCGAGCAGACCGACCCCCAGATGCTCAGCCTGATCCAGCCGGCGGACGACTCGTTCCTGCCGTGGCCGGGATTAATCGTCGGCGTACCGCTTCTGGGGTTCTATTTCTGGTGCACCAACCAGTTCATGGTGCAGCGCGTGCTCGGCGCCCGCTCGGTGGACCATGGCCGGCGCGGGGCCATCTTCGCCGGACTGCTCAAGCTCCCGGCGCTCTTCATCATGGTGCTTCCGGGTATCTTCGCCCTGCACCTGTACCCCGAACTGTCTGCCATGGAGGATTTCGCCCCGGACATGGTGTTTCCGGTGCTGCTTTTCGACCTGCTTCCGGTCGGCCTGCGCGGCATCATCCTGATTGCACTCATCGCCGCCATCATGTCCAGCATCGACTCCACGCTCAACTCCGCCTCAACGCTGGTCACCATGGATTTCGCGAAGCAGATCCGTCCGGAGTGGGACCAGCCGCAGCTTGTGCTGTCGGGGCGCATCACCACGTTCCTGTTCATGATCATCGCCGCGGCCTGGGCACCGGTCATCACCCGCTTCCCGACACTTTGGGAGTATCTTCAGTCGGTGCTGGCCTATCAGAGTCCGCCGTTCGTGGCCGTGGTGCTTCTCGGCATTTTCACCACGCGGATGAACCGGCACGGAGCGCTGGCCGGACTCATCGCCGGACACCTGATGTCGCTGGCCCTGTTCCTGTCCATCATCGTGTTCGGTGCAATTGAACTGCATTTCCTTTACGTCGCTCCGATTATCCTGGTCACCTCGCTGGCTGTTATGGCTGGATGGAGCCTGTCGGGTGAGTTTCCCGACCCCCGCATCATCGCACCGTTCACCTGGCAGACGGAACTCTGGCACCAGGACACCCGCGAACTGCGCCAGATTCCGTGGTACCGGAACTATCGCATCCACTCGGTCCTGCTGATAATCGCAACATTTCTGATCGTTTTCTGGTTCCGGTAGGATTACCAGATACGTACGCGAAGGTCCTCCTCACGGTACATCGGGTCGCCGGGCTGCACGTCAAACGCCTCGTAGAACTCCGGCATGTTGGACATAATGCCAAGCACGCGGTATTTGCCGGGGGAGTGGGGACCGGTCACGAGCTGCTGGCGCAGGGACTCGTCACGGAACTTGATACGCCAGATCTGACCCCAGCCCATGAAGAACCGCTGTTCGCCGGTGAAGCCGTCGATAACCGGTGATTCCTGCCCCTCAAGGGAATTGCGCCACGCGCGTAGCGCCACGTTGACACCGCCCAGGTCGGCAATATTCTCTCCCAGGGCGAGGGCGCCGTTGATATGCATGTCATCTATCGGATTGAA
>SKUI01000165.1 GCA_007122185.1 Rhodothermia bacterium
CCTGGTACTGCTCAGCCGGTAGCACAACGCCCATCCAGACGGCATACTGCGCACTGCGCCGCGGGATCACCAGTGTGTACTCGCCTGTTCCGGCGTGGATCACGGCGGACATGTCAGGCTCCTCCACTCCGGTCAGGTACAGGAAATTGGATTCCTGGCGGAAGGGATATTCAAAATCGGTGTCATAGCGGTGGGATACGGTCCCGCCTTTCAGGAAGAGGATGCTCTCTTTTTCATCCTTGAACAGTGTAAGGATTTTTTTGCGGTGTTCGCGATGCATGGAGTTTCAGTTTTTGAGGGTTTGTAAGAAAAGGGGTCGTTTGGTTGCGCGGTTTTGCAGATCAGGTTTCGAGGAGCAGGCGTTCCAGGATCCGGGCAAGGCGGCGGGCGGACCGGACGCCCTGTTCGGTGGTCAGATCCGTATGGGCCGGAGTAGGATCCTTGCCTTTTGAAACGGTCCCTTCGCCCATTGAAAGCCAGAATTCATTCAGTTCCATCAGTTTGTCGTCTCCGGCAGGAAGCATGGCACGAAGTGCAGAAGCCGGCGAAGTATCCGAAGCATCTGCAGCATTCGCCGTTCCGCTTCCGGAACCTTGAATATCGCCATTTTTTTCCAGAAAAAGTTGCGGGTCATGGAAGGTGCCGTCATTTCCAAGAGTACAGAAAAAAAAAGCGATGTTACTTTTTTTCCGGTTGGCAACGGCCGAGAAGACAGCCGTGTCGGGGGTGACGGCACAGAACGTGACGGCGATGAGCGTATCCGGGTGGCTGGCGGCGGACAGCAGCAGGTGATGGTGCGTCAGCGGCATTTGGCGGCCAGGGAACGGAATGCTTAGCCAGCTTCGGGTCTCCTGCGAGAGGTGGAAGAGCAGGGCCAGCCGATGTGCAAGAGCCGTGGCAGCGGTTACCGGGAGACCTGTCGGAAGGAATCCGCGTTCCATCCAATAGTCAGGTTCCGCCGAGTGCCAGTCCGTATCATCAGAAGCGAATTCCACCGGATAATCGGATTCATCGATGGCCTCAAGTTGTCTGGTGACATGGAAAAACGCATCCTCCAGGCCATTCGTGAGCATGAGGCAGGGCGCCTTGACGAAGCGGTTGTAGACGGCGGATTGGGTGGCGGCGCGGGGCCCAAGGCGCACCGTGTCTGCTTTGCACTCGATTAGCAGTAACGGATGGATCTGACTGTCGTAGCAAAGGAGGTCGGTCCGTCCGCGAGAAAAACGCGATGGGACAGGGCTTTCCACGGCGATGCGGGCGGCCGGGATGCGGCTCTGGAGGATCAGGTAATCAAGAACCTGCAAACGGATCCGCTCTTCGGGACGGAACCGGAGGGCCTGGCGTTTCAGCGGGTTCCAGAGCATGCGTTCGCCGTTCCGGAATACGATCCGGGGGTAGTGGCGGGATGCTATGGATCGGGAAATTTTCACGTCATGCCGGGGTGTCCGGCAAGATAGAAAATGCATCCGAAGTAATCCAATGGATCGGGCCGGCGTACCAAGACAAGCGGGGGCCGGCGGGCAATGACAAGCGGGGGCCGGCGTCACGGCATCAGGACGTCAGTCCTGGTCTTTGCCGATATTTTCGACCAGTTCACCGGTGACAAGGAAGATGATACGTTCACAGATGTTGGTCACTCGGTCGGCGATGCGTTCCAGGTTGTGCGCGACCCACATAAGGTAGGTGCATCTTGTGATGGTGCGCGGATCCTCGATCATGATGGATATGAGTTCACGGATCACCTGATGGTACAGATCGTCCACGTCATCATCCATGGCCGTGATCTCCCGGGCGCGCGCCACGTCTCTATTGGCAAAAGCGTCCAGTGATTGGGTTACCATGTCGGTTGCTATCTCTGCCATCCGGGGAATGTCGATCAGCGGCTTGACGGATTCAGCCCCGTCCAGTTTGATCACGATTTTGGCAATGCCTTCGGCGTAATCGCCCATCCGTTCCAGATCGGTAATGATGTTGAGCACGGCGATGATCTCGCGCAGCTGTGTGGCGACGGGCTGCTGTGTTGCGATCAGGTGGATGCACTGCTCCTCAATCTCAAACCGCTTGTTGTTGATGTGGATGTCGTCCTTCTTGATCTTCTTCGCTTCATCAACATCCCGCTCCTTTAACGCGAGAATGGAGCGGTCGATGGCCCGGTTTACCATATCGGCCATGTTGTGAAGCTCCTGATTGAGGGTCTTCAGATGTTCCTGAAATGCGATACGCATTGTTGGGCTCTCCATGTCTTTTCGTGAAAGGGGTGCATCCATAATATAATGATAAAATCCGCGGTTTGTACGTTGATGGGAATGGAAGTTGCCGCATGTTGCAAAACTAATTGCAAAACACGGTCTTGTGTCATCCGAATCGTCCTGTGATGTACTCCTCCGTGCGGGTTTCTTTGGGTTTGGTGAACAGGGTGCTGGTCGGGCCGTATTCGATCAGATCTCCGACATAGAAGAAGGCGGTGTTGTCGGAGACACGTGCCGCCTGCTGCATGTTATGCGTGACGATTACGATGGTCACCTGATTCTTGAGTTCGTGGATAAGGTCCTCGATGCGGCTGGTGGACTGCGGGTCCAGTGAGCTGGTGGGCTCGTCCATCAGGAGCACTTCCGGGTCCACAGCCAGGGCGCGGGCGATGGAAAGCCGCTGCTGCTGTCCGCCCGAAAGGCTGGACCCCGGACTCTTGAGGCGGTCTTTTACCTCCTCAAAAAGGGCTGCCTGTTTGAGGGCCCGTTCACACACTTCGTCCAGGACGCTTGTCTTCCGGATTCCAACCAGTTTCAGTCCCGCTACAACGTTATCGTAAATAGACATGGTCGGGAAGGGAGTAGGCTTCTGGAAAACCATGCCGATGCGCCGGCGTATGATCACGGGGTTGACTTCGCTGTCATAGATGTTTTTCCCGTCAAGCAGTACGCTCCCCGTGACCGAGGCCCCGCGTGTGAGGTCGTGCATGCGGTTCAGGGCGCGAAGATAGGTGGTTTTGCCACAACCGGATGGGCCGATCAGCGCCAGCACCTGCTTGTCATGGATGGGCAGGGAGACATTTTTGACGCCGACGGTGGATCCATAGAGGACGGTGAGGTCGTGCGTTTCCATCCGCAACTTTTTTTCTTCCTTGTCTGTACCGGCAGCACCGGAGATGCCGGACCTGCCTGTGGATGTCCCGGCTTCAGCTGCACCACTCGCCTGGCGGCTTTCCGATGTGGCGAAGAGCGGTAAAGAGGGGACTTTGGAAGTGATCGTTTGGATCAGGTTCATCATGAAGTTTTGTTACTATTTGACTTGGTTTTTCTGTCGGGTAAGGTAGCGAGCCGTGCCGAAGCAGACGATGACAAAGACCAGAAGGACGATAGCTGCGGCCCATCCCATGGAGTGCCAGTGGGAGTAGGGGCTGATCGCGAGGCTGTAGAGACGCTGCGGCAGTGTGTCGACCGGACCGAGGAGCATGCCGAGCCAGTGGTTGGGAAGATAGTTGTTGCCGAAAGAGGTGAAAAGCAGCGGTGCCGCTTCACCGGCGGCCCGGGCGAATGCGATCAGTGTGCCGGTTACCAGGCCGAAGCGAGCGGCAGGCATGACTGTGGACAGCACCACGCGCCAGCGCGGCAGCCCGATGGCCAGTCCGGCTTCCCGGATGGACCAGGGAATGGACATCAGGGCGCTTTCGGTCGTCCGGGCGATGATCGGTATCATCACAAAAGCGAGGGCCACGGCGCCTGCCAGTCCGGAGAAGGTACCCATGGGCTTGACGATGAGCACGAATGCCAGCAGACCCTTGAGGATGGCCGGCATGCCGTTCAATGTATCGTTCATCACCCGCAGGGTGGGATTGAGCTTGTGGTCCGGGAATTCCGAGAGCATGATGCCGGCGCCCATTCCTATGGGTACGGCAAGCGTCAGTGCAAGCATATCGACAACGAGGGTGCCGAGGATGGTATGGACCAGCCCGGTGGGACGTCCCTGCATTGCGCGTGACGGGGAGCCAAGCTCCTGTGTGAAGAAATCCCAGTTCAGGGCGCTAATTCCGTTGACGACAACATGGACCAGGATGATGACAAGCGGCAGGAGCACTACGATGGTGCTGAGCACCAGCAGCGACTCCATGATGCGGTCGCGGATATTGCGTTGGAGCAGTGTTTTCATCTTTTACATCAATTAAGATTCATGCGGTCAGAATGAACTCACATGACAGTATGTAATCATGTTCCTGTGCATCAGAAGCAGGCTGTCATGTTCATTTCATATAACCTGGCCTCCCTTGATCGAGAATTTCCGTGTCATGTATGCTGCGGCGAGGTTGACGACAAGCGCGATAATGAAAAGCGTAAAGCCGATAGCCATCAGGCTGGACAGGTGAAGCGATTCGACGGCTTCCCGGAACTCATTGACAATGACGGAGGGCATGGTGGCGCCGGCACCGAATACGGAAAAAGGCAAGGTGTTCTTGTTGCCAATGAGCATCGCCACGGCCATGGTTTCACCTATAGCGCGTCCAAGTGATAGGATAGCGCCGGCAAGGATACCGCCACGCGCGTAGGGCAATACGGCCATGCGGATCACCTCCCATTTTGTTGCTCCGAGGGCACGGCTCGCTTCCCGTTGTGCTACGGGCACGGATTTGATGGCATCTTTTGTAAGTGCCGTGGTGTAGGGCACGATCATCAGGGACAGTACGATGGTAGCTGTAGCCATGCCGTAGCCCATGGGGTTGCCGAGGATGGGCAGAAGTGCGGGATAGCTGGTTTCCGCCCAGGTGAATATGGGCAGGTAGACATGGTCGCGCATCCATGGTGCCAGTACGAAGATCCCCCAGATGCCAATGACCACGCTGGGTACGGCCGCAATGAGCTGGATCAGGTTGTCGATGATGGAGGCCAGCCACCGTGGAGCGTATTCGGCCGTGAATATGCCCACGGCAATGGCGGGAAAAAAGGAGATCAGCAATGCGGCAACGCTGGTGACCACCGTGCCAAAAAGGAAGGGGAGCGCACCAAATACCAGCTGTACCGCCGGATCCCAGGTGGTGCCCCGGAGAAAGTCCAAAAATCCGAACTGCCTCAGGGAGAGGCTTCCTTCGTCGTACAGCACATAGGCCATGGCTGCGGCCAGGGCGATGATGCTCATTCCCAGCAGGACCACAACAACCGCAAAAATCCGGTCGCCCAGCCATCGGTATATGGCCGATGGTGGACGCCGGAGCAGTTCCCGTACTTCCTTGCTGCCGTTATTTGGGGTGTCGCTATCAGAAGTCATGCAACATTACTGTTTTACAGATAATTTTCCGGCCGCAGCTTACTGCTGAGCCCAGGCTGCTGCACACTGCTGAGTCCAGACTCTTGCGCACTGCTGAGTCCAGACTCTTGCGCACTGCTGAGCAGTTCCTGTTCATCGAGCACTTCCTGTCCAATTAATTCGCCGTTCCATTTCAGCTGGCGGATCATCTGGACGCTCTTTTCAACTGCAGCCTCGGGAAGGCGTGCAAAACCGAGTATTTCGGAGAGTTCCTGTCCATCCGTGATGCTCCAGACCAGGAACTTGATGAGTTCTTTGGCCTCCCTGCGGTCACTGATCGCATTGTTGGCATCCAGGTTCTCGTAGACAAGCATCCAGGCAAATCCGGCAATCGGGTAGCCATTTTCGGCCGGGGTATTGGTGAAGAGGATACGCGTGTCTTCGGGTAGTTCGATATTGGCTGCTTCGGAGGTTGCTTCGAAACTTGGCTCAATGATATTGCCGGCGGCATTGATGACCGAACCGTAACTCATGTTGTTGAGCAGCGCATAAGCGAAGCTGTTGTAGCCGATGGCGCCGGTAGTGTTTTGGACCGCCCCGGCCACACCTTCGTTGCCGTTGCCGCCGATTCCGGCGGGCCAGTTCACACTGGTGGCAAATCCAACCCGTTCCCGCCAACGATCCGAAACGCGGCTGAGGTAGCTGGTCCAGACGTTGGTCGTGCCGGATCCGTCAGAGCGGTGCACGACGGTTATCGGCAGATTGGGCAGGTCTACTTCCGGATTCAGCTCCCTGATGCGGGCATGATTCCAGCGGGTGATGTCGCCCATGTAGATATCCACCAGCAGCTCGCCATTGAAAACGAGCCCGGATTCCACACCCGGAATATTGTAGGTGGGCACCACATCGGCCAGGGTAATCGGCATGTTGAATGCGCGTCCACCAGTGGCCTGCTCTACATTATTCATGACATCGTCGGAGAGAAACGCCTCGCTCATGCCGAACATGACGGTCTGCTCGATGAACTGCCTGATGCCTCCGCCCGATCCGATTGACTGGTAATTCACGGTCACCCGGTTTCGGGTAAGGTCACGGTATTCATCGGCCATGGCTGTGATGAGCGGGGCGGGAAACGTCGCTCCGGCTCCCAGTATATCCACCCGGTCGCGACGCTGTTCACGTGGTGAGTCGCCATTGCCGCCGCACGATACCGCCAGTATGGCGATCAGTGCTGCTGCTAATGCTGGTTTCATTCGAATCATAAACTCGTATTTGATTGCTTGATTTTTGTTGTGTGTCCGGTTTCTTGAACCTTCTTTACGGACAATGGAAGTTTAGGCAGTCCATATTACCTGTGTATTACCTGTGTATTACCGAATTGTTACCATTATTTTGAGCGGGATTTCATCTTGCGGGCTATTCAGAGAGATTTTCTGCATTTTAAGAACCGCTTTACAATTCGGTAATGACATGATTACAGGGTGGATGCGATTCCTATCAACTGTTTTGATGTTGCGTGGGCGGCTCCGTATCTTTACAAGCGATTTTCGGGGAGATCCTGAAATCTGATGGATGGCACCGGTTAGGGATTCTATATGACCTATACATTATTTGATTTTCTTCAGCTGATCGGATCGCTGGGTATCTTCATCTACGGGATGAAGATCTTCAGTGAGGGCTTGCAGAAAATTGCAGGCAACAAGTTGCGCAAGATCCTGAAGGGGATGACCACGAACCGGGCCACCGGTATTGCAACGGGTTTTGCCGCCACGACCATTACACAGTCTTCCACCACGACCACGGTGATGGTGGTAAGTTTTGTGAATGCCGGACTTCTGACGTTTCTGGAGTCCACGGGAGTCATTATGGGAGCCAATATCGGTACTACGGTGACGGCCTGGATGGTCTCCATTTTCGGGTTCCGTTTTCAGATCACCCCCATCGCCGTCAGTCTGATCGGTATTTTCTTCCCGTTCCTTTTTGTCCGGAACAACAAGCTGAAGCACATTGCCGAGGCGATGATAGGATTCGGCATTCTCTTCATCGGGCTGGAGTTTATCAAGGATGCAGTTCCGGACATCCAGGAAAACCCTCAGATCCTCGCCTTTCTTGATCGATTTACTGACTATGGTTTTGGCTCCATCCTGATATTTGTCATTGTCGGCACAATACTGACCCTCGTCACACAGTCTTCGAGTGCGGCCACGACCATCACCCTGGTCATGTTGGCGCAGGGCTGGATCAACTTCCCGATAGCCGCCGCCATGATCCTTGGAGAGAACATCGGCACCACCGTCACGGCCAATATTGCCGCCCTGATCGGGAACGTGCATGCCAAACGCGCAGCCCGTTTCCACTTTTTCTTCAATATTATCGGGGTCTTGTGGATGCTCGCACTTATGCCCATTTTTCTGAAGTTCGTGGATTTCATGATCATCAACTTCACCCCGGCGCATCTTTCGGTGCTGGATGATTCGCCGGAAGCGCGGATCAATGCCACTCTCGGACTCTCCCTGTTCCACACTACCTTCAATGTGCTGAACGTGGTGTTCCTGTTCGCTTTTGTACCGTGGCTGATCAGGCTGGTTACCTGGATACAGCCTTCCCGTGGCAGTGAGGATGAACAGAAGCGGCTGACCTATATCAGCGGTGGCCTTATGCCCACGGCGGAACTCTCCATCGGCGAGGCGTACAAAGAGGTGGAACAGCTTGCTCGGATTACCGAAAAGATCAGCTTCAGCACCTACGGGCTCTTCTTCAAGGACAAGGACAAACGCCAGAAATTCCTGGACAAGGTGAAGTCCCGGGAGGAGATCACCGACAAGATCGAGCTGGAAATAGCCCAGTACCTTACCAATGTTTCCGAGTTCAACCTGTCAAAGACATCTTCACGACGCGTGCGCAGCATGCTCCGGATGACCAACGATCTGGAGCGGATCGCGGATCTGTATTACCAGATCTCACGTACCTTTGACCGGATGGAGTCGGAGGACATAATCCTTCCCGAGACGGCCATGGAAGATATTAAAGACATGATGCAACTGGTTCAGGACGCCCTGCAACTCATGCGCGAGAACATGGCCGGTGAGTACGGCGATGTGAACATGAACGAGGCGCATCTTATGGAGATGAAGATCGATGCGCTGCGCGACGAGCTCAGGGAAGCCCATTACCTGCGACTGGAACGGGGGGATTACCCACCCAAGACAGGTATTTACTACCTTGATTTCATCAACCGTCTTGAAAAGATCGGGGACCACATCCTGAACGTGAATGAGGCTTCAGCAGGACTGAAGTAAATCAGAACCGGAACAGCGCGGCTACATCAGACCCATTCGGCATCTCTTCCTGCGACAGGATGTAGACATTGCTTCCCGTTTCAAGGCCTTTGATGGATAGCCAGTTCATCAGGTCCACATCGTCGTTGCCGGGCTCATTCCGGTAAAACACCTTGTGGTTCTTGTCATCATATTTTCCCCAGCGAACCAGGTCTTTTTTGAGGAAAATGGCGGCCGATTTGCCCATGACCGTATTGGTGATGATCTCGGAGGGGTCATTTGAAATACGCTCGGACGGACTATCGTGATACACATCCACCGACTTATAGAGGTCTTCGAGGAAGTAATCCCGGATCAGATCCCATCCGTTATCCCGCAGCTGCGCATCCGTCAGGTCGTCCGGATTTCGTTCAATGACGTTTTCCAGCACCCGGTTGTAGTTGTTGACTTTTCTGTAAATGGAAATATTGGTTTTGAGACCGGCCAGCAGCAACGGGTCATTGATCTGCTTGACGGCCTGGGTCACACCCTTTTCCACATCGCGGAAGTACTGCTCAAGGATTTCCTTGCGATCACTCTCTGAAGCGCCATGGCCGAAAAACTTGGCTCCTTCACGTTCGGTGCCGGTGTGGAACTGGAGGTGGGGCTGGGGCATCTCGTCGAGCCAGCCCGTGATGGTCACTGGAATTTCATTCGGTGTGATATTCGCCTCGCTTGTCCGGGTGCACCGCAACAGACGCACGTTTTCCTGGCTGATGGCCAGCACGCAGAAGCTGCCGTTGGTGCTGATCATGGGAAGCAGCGGAGTAATCCGGAAATTCCGGTTTACGTACACCATCTCCTTGATTTCATAGGGTAGCTTGAACACCTCAAAATAGTTGTCGGCGATGTATACGACCATGCCGTGCTCCATATTGGACCAGAATAATGGTTGACCAAGCAGCTCTCTGGCGGGTTTCAGATATGTTGCCGCCTCCTGTTCCTTCATCCCCCGTTGCATCAGTTGCTCTGAAGCCTGGGACAGGAGATTTTTGAAACGAATAGGGTTTTGCTGACGTTCTTCTCCGATTTTTTCGGTTGGCATCGTTATGGTAACTTTGCGCTGACCGTTTTTACGGATGAGCTTTTTAATCATTTTTTCGGTAA
>SKUI01000066.1 GCA_007122185.1 Rhodothermia bacterium
CAGAGAGAAGCTGCTTTTCGTGCAGACAATCTGAAATAGTTTCCGACGAAGCACTTATCTTTCTGAACCGCCTGTCGGACCTTCTGTTTGTAATGGCCCGGTACCAGAACAAATCCAGGGATGTTCGTGATGTTGTCTGGAAGGCGAAGAAACAGTGACAATACGCCAGCTGCCATTGCCATGGGTCTGACCAACAAACAGAAAAAATACGTCCGTGATCATCACCGCGATAAAAACGCCGGGCAGCTCTCTCATGAGCTGAAAACCGACAGGAATGCGGTGCAGGAATACCTCGACACCATCTCTCCCCAAACAGACCACCGGAAAAAAACCGTTTTCTACATTGCCGCACTGCTTATTCCGGTGTTGTTTTTTGTCCTGCTGGAAGGCTCCCTGCGTTTGTTCGACTATCGCGGAGATACCCGGCTGTTCATATATCCCGAAGAATACTTCGAAGGCGAATTCGGGTTTGTCAACCGGAATTTCAACGCCCGTTATTTCTTCAATACCCAAAACCTGCCCGGTTTCTCAAATGATGCCTTCCTGACGGATAAACCTGACACTTCCTTCCGGGTATTTGCCATGGGCGGTTCCTCAACGGCAGGATACCCCTACGGGTTCAATGCCACGTTCTCAAGGGTTACCGCTGATGCACTCAAAGATATCCTGCCGGGACGGCTGGTCGAAGTCATAAACCTGGGTGCCTCCGCCGTAAATTCCTATACGCTCTACGACCAGATCCCGGAAATCATGGAACAGCAACCGGACGCCATTTTCATCTACACCGGCCACAACGAGTTTTACGGAGCCCTTGGAGTGGGCTCCAGCGAACAGTTCGGGGCCTTTCCCGGTTTCGTGCGCACCTATCTAAAGCTGCAACGGTTGAAGACGTTCATGCTCCTGAGAGATGGCATCGCTTCAGTCTCACAATGGATCGCAACCTCAGTGCTTGGCGAGCCGCATCCCGCAAGAGACGGAACCCTGATGCAGCGCATGGTCCAGGATCAGACCATTACGCTCGACAGCCGGGTTTTTGAGTACGGCAAAAACCAGTTTGAAAGCAATCTGGACAAGATTCTCCAGCGGTTTCGTGAACAGGATATCCCCGTCTTCATCTCGAGCATTGCCAGCAACCTCCGTGATCAGCAGCCTTTTGTCTCAATCGAAACCCCTCAGTACCCGCCAGCGCGGCAGGTCTTCCGGGAGGCCCGAAGACATTACCAGCAGGGCAATTACGACCGGGCCTATGAACTTTTTGTCTTCGCAAAAGATCTGGACGCACTCAAGTTTCGCGCGCCCGAAATTTTCAACGAGATCATCCGTAAGAAGGCAGATAAACATGGTGCCGTGTACGTTCCGGTCTATGAAGATATGAGAGAACAAAGCGAAAACCGGATCATCGGCTTCGATCTTATGCTGGAACATTTGCATCCCAATTGGACCGGATATTTTCATATTGGCAAATCCTTTTACGAAGCAGTGGCCGCCAGCGGTATCCTGGACCATGAAGCGGATTACCAGGCACTCAGAAGCTGGGACGAATATTTTGACGGAATGAAGGTTTCCGAGCTGGATGAACGCATTGCCTACCACCGGGTCCGCCTTCTTACGGGTGGATGGCCCTTTGTTACCGGTCCATCCCCCGATGGATATCCCGCAGCATACGAACCTGAAACCCGGATTGATGAGCTGGCTTTTGAAGTGGTTCACACCAATTTACGATGGGACCAGGCCAAACTGAGTGTTGCAGAATACTTCATGGAACATGGTGAGTTTGAGCTTACCTTGCTGGAATACGAGGGCCTTATAAGAGATCAGCCCTACAATCACTCCCCGTATGTTTTTGCCGGACGTCTGCTGCTTCAGGTATTGAACGATTTTGAACGTGCGCGACCGCATTTTGAAAATGCCTGGAGAATCAATCCTTCAAACTATTCCGCACGGATGCTCGGATCCATAGAGGTCAACGACGGCAACTATCAACGCGGCATTACATTACTTGAAAAGGCACTTGAATTCAATCCCGATGATGTCCAGGCGATGTTTAATCTTTCAGGGGCGCAGGCGCTCAGTGGGGACCTGGAAGCCGCCTATGAAACTGCTCGCCAGCTGGACAGTATCCAACCTGACTTCCCCGGACTGCAGCAGTGGAAGCGGCAGCTTGAAACCCGGTTGCAAAGAAATCGAATGAATTGACCATGCTTACTGTTATTTTTTGCAGTCTTAAATATTAATCGAGAATGTATCTTTCAGCTGATATCTTCATTGATTAAGGATAAAATAATTGCTAACTATCAGAGATTTGTCCTTCACTTGATTATTTCATTTTTCATGACCCGTATAACGCCGATATTGATCCTGCTATTCCTGACGGCAACCGCTTGCGAGTTTGCGGCAGAGCGTCATCAAGCCACAGACGAAAAAGAGCTGGTTGTGGAACCTGCATCTGAGCTCGTCCCCGAGGAACCCAGTCTTGATGCTTTCGGCATTAATGAGTCACTCGACGTTACCACGCATGTCATACGCCGGAATGAATCCCTTTCCGCCATACTTCGGGGGCACGGACTTACACCCGGAGATATTCATGATCTGAGCAGAGCCTCTTCCGGTGTTTTTGATGTACGCCGAATGCGTGCAGGACGCCCATTGCACATCTACAGCAAGGCTGAGAGCACCGGATCCGCTTCTGTTGCATTTGTGGTATATGAAGATAATAACACCGAGTTCATACGCTTCCATCTTGCGGATTCCATCTTTGTGGAAAGAGATCAGAAACCGGTTGAGATCAGGACACGGCTGGTGGATGCCAGCATTACAAGTTCCCTTTACCAGACCATGCGTCAGATTGGAGTCGACCCGCAACTGACCCACCGGCTTGCCGATGTGTACGCATGGCAGGTTGATTTCTACAGAATACAACCCGGGGATCATTTCAAGGTTCTTTTCGAAGAGCGGCTCATTGATGGCGAAGTAGCTGAGATCGGCAGGATTATAGCCGCTGTCTTCACACACCGAAATCAGGATTTTTATGCCTTCCATTATCGCCAGAATGGTCATGATGAATACTTTGATGAGGAAGGCAACTCGCTCAGAAGACAGTTCATGGCGGCACCTCTGGACTACACACGCATCAGTTCCCGTTTCACTAACCGTCGTTATCATCCGGTGCTGAAACGTAATATGCCGCACCACGGAACCGATTATGCGGCACCGGTCGGAACGCCAATCCGTGCTGTCGGTGACGGCACCATCACCGCTGCCCGTTACGGCCGGAATAACGGGAATTATATCCGTATCCGGCACAACAGCATCTATGAAACCGGATACCTGCATATGTCCCGCTTTGCTGACGGAATGCGTCCCGGAACACAGGTAAAACAGGGGCAGATCATCGGTTATGTGGGGGCAACCGGTTTGGCAACAGGTCCGCATCTTTGCTTCCGTTTCTGGCAGCATGGACGTCCGGTGGACCCGCGGCGCATCGATCTTCCACCAGCTGACCCCATACAGGCGGAACACCGGGGATCATTTGCAGTTAGAAAAGAGCAGCTGCTCAGCGAGCTCGGTATCGAACGCGACGCCGCACTGAAACCACCCGCAGTCTTTGCCATACAGATTGGCTACAACGGGGTATTATCCAATCAAAATCTGTATGATGTTTCCGATGACGGCGAATTGTGACCGCTGCCGGGAGTTATCCCGTGAATTCACTCCAATATCCTGCATGGAAAAACAAGACCTCCCATGATGTCAAAAAAAATTATACTCATTACCGGTGCCAGCCGGGGGATCGGCCATGCCACCGCCCGATATCTCGCCGGACAAAAGCATCAGGTTCTGGCCACCGCTAGATCTGAACAGTTGCTCGATGAGCTTAAAGCCACCAATTCCAGGCGGATTGACTATGTTGCCTGCAATCTGCTGGATGCCGCATCCCTTCAAAAGATCATCGACTACATTCGGGACCAGAACGTTGAAATTTCCGCACTGATCCATAATGCGGGTGGTTTGATCAACAAACCGTTCCGTGATCTGACAGATCAGGACTGGAATGCCATGTGGAATATGAACGTACTTACAGCTGTCCGTCTCCTGAGAGCCTTGCTTCCATTCTTTGCCAAAAACGCCCACATTTTGACTGTTGGAAGCATGGGGGGATTCCAGGGTAGCTCCAAATACCCTGGATTGTCGGCCTACAGCACCTCCAAGGGCGCACTGAGCATCTGGAGCGAATGCATGGCAACGGAACTTAAAGACGAAGGCATATCCGTAAACTGCCTCTGCCTTGGAGCAGTTCAGACCGAAATGTTTTCGTCGGCATTCCCTGGTATGAAAGCTCCCGTCAAACCCGACGAAATGGCGCAGTTCGTCGGTGATTTTGCATTGAAAGGCCATTCTTTCATGAACGGCAAAGTATTGCCCGTTACACTGGGAGATCCCTGATCAGCTGGCCAGGCGACTGATTGTCCGCACTACCCTTTCGAAAACATGTAAAAAAATCATGCAAAAAACGAAAATCATAACCGTTCTTGCCACGTTTTTACTATTTGCAACCGTGGCTCAGCAAGCCAATTCCCAAACACTGCGAATCGTCTCTATCAACACACTTAATGGAGCAATAACCGGAACAGCACTGGGTGGGGCAACCATCGCGCTGCAAAATGAGTTCGATGAATATCCTCTTCGGTTTGGACTCGGCCTGGGTACTATTTTAGGTCTGGGAACCGGTTTTTATGACATGTCTCGCACCACCGCTGATTACGGATATCACGTTAGCGGACTTTTCAGCTCTGCGAATACCACCGGCACTATCATTTTGCTGGATACGTTCTACGGTGCAACCACGGGAGCAATAGTCGGTGTAGCCATAAGTTTGATGAGCAAGGATTCCGATGTTCTGAAAGGGTTGCAGTACGGCAGTGGTGCGGGTGCATGGGTTGGTTTCGCTTTCGGATTGGTGGACGCTTTTGCACTAAGTACAGCGGGCAATTTAGACCATTTTTATGACGGATATGCACAGCAAACAGTGAACCCGGCCGGCCTCCTTGAAGTCCGCTCACGCAGCGAACAGTACGCCCTTGGATTCCTGAATCCCGTGTTGCTGCATTCGATGAAAAACGATGGCCGAGGATCCTTGTCCGCTCATGCACAGCTTGGTATTGAGTTCACCCGATTCCAGATGAACTGGTAGAGGGATGTGAATATCTGGTGCGGGACAATGCCCTGAATCATTATTCTGAATCAGTGCTCTGATGCAGTGTTCTGAATCATTTCTCTGATCAGGTTTACCCCGGTTACACACTCACTATTTCTTTTTGCCCATCGTTTTCAGAACACTCCTTACGGTCTCCATGTTGCCCGCAAGCGAGGGACGGTATCCATCATTCAAATAATTCCATTCTTTGGGGGGCACGCCCATACGGTCCCCTGCCGGATCCACAATATGACCTGTCTTTCCGGCTATTACTTCCCTGAAATCTTTGAGATCCTGCTCATCCAATACGCCATCCAGCAATGGCATTTGCTGCATCAGCTCCGGAATGACCGGGGGCGGTGTGACCCATATCGGCGGATTCTTGCAGTTTTGCAGGATCGCCGATTCGATGGCGTTGATGTTTTCCCAAAATTCAGCTATGGATACCAGCGTCCGGCCGGGTATCAGGTGCAAGCGCAGGGCATCCTGGCTTCCCAACGCTACAAATACCCAATCCGGCTTATTCGCCAGGACGTCACGTTCCAGCCTTCTCAGGGCATCTGCTGAAATCGAATCACTGATGCTGGCATCGATGTAGCGTATCTTGACTTTCGGGATCACCAGATCCAGCAGATTTCGCATGATATGGAACCAGCTCTGACGATCGTCCGTGATGCTGTCCCCGATGACTGCAATGGTGTCATTTGCCTTGAATGGCAATTTTTCGGCCAGCGCCGTCATGCTTTCATCCTTGAGAATCTCCTCAGCGGCCTGTCGGGCGTGCTGATCAAATCCTTCCCGTATTTTCCTGAAATTTTCAGCATCTATACCGATGAAATCGGCAACCGCCTCCGGATCTTCGACTCCCTGAAAGAGCGGGAATCGTTTTTCAATGTTGGAGAACTGTACAAGGTATTCAAGTAACGCTTCCTTTTCTTCCTGTTTCATGGATATCCCGATATCTTCAGTTGGAGAGTTTCTGGCTGTGCCATGTCCAAATATACGTCAACTCCGGGAAAAGAGTCACCTGTATATGATTCTGAGAGAATTCAAACAGTTTTGTTGTAGAAACCGCTGGTGAGAAGATTGGAAGCGATTGCAGGAATTACACTTCGGGCATTAAACACCAATTTGCCATTCTATTCAGGTACCATTCTATTCAGGTACCATTCTATTCAGGTGCCATTCTACGCGGACTCAAGCAGCTCCTTGACCAGTTTTGGAGTACCCTTTGCAGCGCTTTCATGAATAAAATGGACATTTCGCGGGAAACGATACTCTGGTACTACGGGGTCAATAACATATACGGGCGCATATTCGGGCACAAGATCCACCAGGCCGGCTGCGGGATAGACCACAAGAGAGGTGCCAATAATCAGCAGCTTGTTGCAAGTGGCAACTTCCATGGCCGCCAGTTCCATCATGGGCACCATCTCACCAAACCACACAATATGGGGACGCAATTGACGCCCCTTTTCATCACAATCGCCAATATGGATATCCCGGTAACCGATTTCCCAAATCGGATCATTGGCATTATCAGGCCGTGCTTTGGTGAGTTCACCATGCAGGTGGATGACTCGTCCCGAGCCAGCCCTTTCGTGAAGATCATCTACATTCTGTGTGATCACAACAACATCGTAAGTCTTCTCAAGCTCAACCAATGCTTTATGGCCTTCATTGGGCAACGCATCCTTGAGGTCGCGGCGACGGGTGTTATAAAAATCAAGCACCTTTCCGGGATCCTGGTACCATCCATCTATCGATGCCACTTCCATGACATCGAAACCTTCCCAAAGTCCACCTGAGTCCCGAAACGTTGTAATACCACTTTCGGCACTGATGCCAGCACCCGTAAGCACAACGAGCTTTTCTTTATCCATAAATTTTCATATACTTAAATTTATATATCATTATATGATATCCATATCTATTTACAGCTATAAAATAAAATTATTACCAACCTTCCAAAAAAATGATTACTGCAACACTGCGATCCAATCCAAAATTTCTTGCAACCGTTGAGATAGCCGAGCACTTGCAGATTTTGGATGAACCTGTATCCCTCGGAGGTAACAATCAGGGACCCACACCGGTACAAAACGTCTATTCAGCGCTGGCTGGCTGTATATGCATGACTCTGAGAATGTATGCAGACCGAAAAAAAATACCGATGCAGCAAGTGCGGGTTCAGGTTAATGCCGAAAAAAAATCCGTCGAACAGGACGATGAGCGCTTTATGGATAAACCCTGGATGATTGATAAAGGAAAGGTCCGCTTTATTCACGCAGATATTGAGGTTGTGGGAGACATAACTGACGAACAACTCCAAAAGCTTGATGTCATCGCGGGTAAATGTCCTGTACACAAAATGTTGAAACATGGTGCCATGATCACACATGAGACCAATCTCGCCGGACAGAAAGAGCAGTCAAAGGCGGAACATGCAGAGAGCGGTTCGTACGGATGAGGAGAGGCATGTTCGGGAGCGCATGTACGTAACCTACTGCATTGATGCCATGGTTTTACGGATACAGTTAATAATTATACGGATAGAGCTAATAATTACAGATCACAACTGATGGCTGTACAGTTATAACCGAGTGGATTCAGGCTGATATTGCAGCATATTACACGAAGGCAAACCAGTCACCATCCGATCCGATCGACTCGGCGGGCTCTGTACCGGCAACAGCATTCATTGCGGACAGCATCTTCTGAATGTCTGCAGACAACACATCCAGGGCATTTTGTGTCAGGTTATTCTGAAAACCACGCTCGCCGAGCTGAATTACCATGTTCATTGTTATGGCATATCCAAGCATTTTACCCAGTATTACCTGTTTTCTCTGACTCAGGGTCTGGTCGACCGAAAAGTCTGTAAAAGAACGAAGATATTCCGAGGCCTTGCTGGTCAGCTCATAGTCTTTCAGGTAACCATAAAGCGAACTGAAGCCGGACTTTTTCATTTTTTTAATAACGGATTCCGTTATCTGCTGATAAAGAATATCATTGGAACCCTCGAATATCTGAAACGGCCGGCTGTCAATGATACCACGTCCAGCCATATGGTCCAGCCGGTATCCTTTGGCACCCACGAGCTGCAGGAAAGACTGGGCGGCATCCTGCATCATATCCGTCACAACAGATTTGATGGCATTTGCCGGGACATCCTCCATTGATAAATCTCTCGAAATCGGGGCGTTTTCACTGGTATAGCGGCACATCGCTGCGCAAGAAGTAAACCAGGACTGAATCCGGACGATACGTTCCTTGACCTGATCATAATGAAAAAGGCTTTTACCACCCACATTCCGGCTGGTTACATGCGCAAGCGTATCATCGGCTACGCGATGCAGAAATCCCATGGCCATGCCGGGAAATTGCAACCGGCTTCTGTGAAGCATATCCAGCATCAGTTTAATTCCTGTGGATGGGGGTTGCAGCCGGAATGATTCGGGTATATGTGTGTTTATCCGATTTCGGCCGTATGGAAGCATATACAAGCCAAGGTTGTCAAAGTATTCCTGAACTTCCACGCCCGGGTTTCTGGAATCATGGATAAAAAAGTCGATATCCCTTGCAAGGGAACCGTCTTTCTTTTTCTGTCGGGCTGTAAGCAGCCAATAATCAGCCCAGCCTGTCAAGCCGGCCCAGTGCTTGGTGCCTTCCAGCTTGTATCCATCATCATGGACCCGGTAGCTGGTCTGCATATGCAGGGCATCTGAGCCGAATCCTGGTTCCGTGATCATGAGTCCACCCATAGCTTGCTCATTGGCAAAGCGGGGCAGTATTTCAGATGCAACGGAATCTTCGGCATACCGCGTTACGGGCTGAATGAACAGGGCGCCATTAATTCCCATCATCAGGGATAGCGGCAGGGACTCATAAGAGGACGCTTCAAGCATACTCAGGCATTGGCTTACATCACCGCCATAACCGCCGTGTTCCCTGGATATAAAAACATTGAGCGGCCGGCATTGAATCACATCCCTCATCAGCATCGGAGGCACGCCACGATGCAAACTGACAACCTTGTGATTCTGTGGTTCCCGAAACAGTTTTCGCAGGGTGGCGCGATAGTGAGCGATAAACTCTTCAAATGAGTGAAAGCCGTTGTTCATACTATTATTTTCAGAATGCAAAATCACAGGATTACGATAAGACAGGAACACTTCATTGGTCCTATATTTTGATTATACAGGTAGATAGGAATATATCATTATTTAATATTCTATAGAATCGATAATATGCGTTTTTTTCATTAATTCAAGGGTTTTCGATGTTATTCTGTGACTTGCAAGGGATTTGTTCCGAGTGCCGGCCTGGGGTGCGGGTTGTGTGGGACCGGAGTTCCCTTGTAAACGCGAAGCGGCCCGCAGTCGGCCAGAGGGGAGGTCTGGCGGGCTGCGGGCCGCTCTGGTAGTGGGGGGGGCAGATAAAAAAAA
>SKUI01000062.1 GCA_007122185.1 Rhodothermia bacterium
AAGAGCAACACCGGGGAAGGGGGCGAGGATCCCGCGCGTTTCACGCCGGATGCCAACGGAGATTCGCGGTGCAGTGCCATCAAGCAGGTGGCGTCGGGACGTTTTGGCGTGACCAGCGAATACCTGACCAGCGCGCAGGAGATCCAGATCAAGATGGCGCAGGGAGCCAAGCCCGGTGAGGGTGGCGAGCTGCCCGGACGTAAGGTGTATCCCTGGATCGCCAAAGAGCGGTATTCCACACCCGGTGTTGGACTGATCTCACCGCCGCCGCACCATGATATCTATTCGATTGAAGACCTGGCCCAGCTCATCCACGACCTGAAAAATGCGAATACGAAGGCACGGATCAATGTGAAGCTGGTATCACTGGCCGGGGTCGGTACCATTGCCGCAGGTGTGGCCAAAGGCAAGGCCGACGTGATCCTTATCAGCGGTCACGATGGCGGCACAGGCGCATCCCCGCAGACCAGCATCAAGCATGCCGGACTGCCCTGGGAGCTTGGCCTGGCCGAAACGCACCAGACGCTGGTGCTCAACAATCTGCGCAGCCGGGTGGTGCTGGAGACGGACGGACAAATAAAGACCGGCCGCGACATTGTCATTGCGGCACTGCTGGGGGCCGAAGAATACGGATTCGGCACCAGCGCCCTGATCACGCTCGGGTGTGTGTTGATGCGGGTGTGCCATCTGGATACGTGTCCGGTCGGCGTCGCCACCCAGAACCCCGAGCTGCGCCACAAGTTTGCCGGTGACCCGCAGTATGTTGTCAATTTCATGCGGTTTGTGGCCCAGGATGTACGCGAGCAGATGGCACGGATGGGCTTCCGCACCATCGACGAGATGATCGGACGGGTGGACCGGCTCCGCCAGCGGAAGACCGATCACTGGAAAGCCAGAACGCTTGACCTTTCCGCCATCCTGCACAAACCGCAGGTCAGCGGAAATATCGGTGTACGCAATTTCATGAAGCAGAATCACGGCCTGGACAATGCGATGGATATCCAGACGCTGCTGGATATCTGCGAGCCGGCCATTAAGGACAAAACCCCGGTACGGGCCAAGCTGCCCATCCACAATATCAACCGTGTGGTCGGGACGATCGTCGGGAGCGAAGTTACGCGGGCACATGGCCGCGATGGACTTCCCGAGGATACGATCCGGCTGAAGTTTCGAGGTTCGGCGGGACAGAGTTTCGGAGCGTTTGTGCCGAAAGGGATGACCCTTGAGCTGGAAGGCGATGCCAACGACTACTTCGGCAAGGGCCTCGGCGGCGGCAAGCTCATCCTCTATCCCCACTCCAATGCACGTTTCAAGCCGGAAGAGAACATCATCGTGGGCAATGTGTCGTTTTACGGTGCCACGGGTGGCGAGGCGTACATCCGCGGGATGGCAGGAGAGCGATTCTGCGTGCGCAACAGCGGGGTGCGTGCCGTGGTGGAAGCGGTCGGCGATCACGCCTGTGAGTACATGACGGGTGGACGCGTGGTGGTGCTTGGTCCGACCGGACGCAACTTTGCCGCGGGAATGTCCGGCGGCATCGCTTATGTCCTGGACCTTGACAGCACCTTTGAGCAGCATTGCAACAAGGAGATGGTCCATCTGGAACGGCTTGAGGATGAAGATGAGATCATGGAAGTGATGCGGATGATACGTCGTCACGCCGACTATACCGACAGCAACCGTGCCTGGAAAATCCTGGCCAAGTGGGACGAAATGGTGCCGCACTTTGTGAAAGTGCACCCGATCGATTTCAAACGTATGAACGAGGCGATCCACGAGGCGCATTTGCGCGGGCTTGAAGGAGAAGAGGCCATCATGGAAGCGTTCCAGATCAACAAAGGCGACAAGGCGCGGGCCGCCGGCAACTGACGGCCGTATCCACCCGTAAAACCATATCAGGAAACAAGTTAATTTAGCAGAAGATGGGTAAAACAACCGGATTTCTCGAGTTTGAACGGAAAACCACACCTTTCCAGGCGGCGGATAAGCGGATGAAGAGCTGGGAGGAATTCGCCGAACCGATGGCGGAGGAAGAGCTCAGGCGTCAGGGTGCGCGATGCATGGATTGTGGCATTCCGTTCTGCCAGACCGGAAAGGCCACTCCGACCGGGGCCATGGGATGTCCGGTGTACAATCTGATCCCTGAGTGGAATGACCTGGTGTATCGCGGAAAATGGAAAGAAGCACTGCATCGTCTGCATAAAACGAACAATTTTCCCGAGTTCACCGGACGTGTGTGTCCGGCCCCATGCGAAGGTTCCTGCGTGCTGGGTATTATTGAGCCGCCCGTGTCCATCAAAAGCATTGAGCAGGCGATCATTGACCGTGGCTTTGCCGAGGGATGGGTGGTGCCCGAGCCGCCGGACAAACGTACGGGGAAGACGGTCGGGGTTGTGGGATCGGGTCCGGCCGGACTTGCTGCCGCCGCACAGCTCAACAGGGCGGGGCATACCGTGACCGTCTACGAGCGTGCCGATCGCATTGGCGGGCTGCTCACTTACGGCATTCCCAATATGAAGCTTGACAAGCACATCGTGCAGCGGCGGGTCGACCTGCTGGCGGCCGAGGGCATTGAATTTGTGACAAATACCGAAATTGGCAAGGACATTCCGGCCGACGAGCTGCGGAAGAAGCACGACGCGCTTGTACTGGCCGGCGGAGCGACGACACCGCGTGATTTGCCGGTCGATGGCCGCGACCTGAAAGGCATTCACTTTGCCATGGAGTTTCTCCATGCCGATACCAAGGGTCTGCTGGATTCCGGTCAGAACGGATCTGAGCACAAACTGGGCAGCCGAGCCAGAGGCAGTTATACATCGGCGCGGGGCAAGCATGTGATCGTCATCGGCGGCGGAGATACCGGAACCGACTGTGTCAGCACCTCGCTGCGCCACGGTTGCAAGACGTTGACCCAGTTTGAGATTCTGCCGAAACCCCCTGAAAGCCGGTCCGACAGCAATCCCTGGCCTCAATGGCCGCATATCTACAAGCTGGATTACGGCCAGGAAGAGGCGCGCGTGAAATTCGGTGACGATCCGCGACAATACGAGATCATGACAAAGAAATTCACGGGTGACGATAAAGGGAACGTGAAAGAGCTCCACACGGTGCAGATCACGTGGGAGACCGGAGAAGGCGGGCGCCGCATCCCGAAAGAGATTCCCGGATCGCAAAAGGTTTGGAAGGCTGACCTGGTGCTTCTTGCCATGGGTTTTCTTGGGCCCGAAAATCCGGTGCTCGATCAGCTTGGTGTTGAACGTGACGAGCGCTCAAATGCCAAAGCCGAGTTCGAAGAGTACGTCACCAATGTGGATGGCGTGTTTGCCGCCGGGGATATGCGGCGCGGTCAGAGCCTGGTGGTCTGGGCCATCAACGAGGGCCGTGGTGTGGCGCGTGAATGTGACCGATGGCTGATGGGCAGTACGGAGCTGCCGTGACAGCGCTTCCCGATTCTCATAAGTGGATGGAATGATAATACCCGTAAGGGTGATTATATAGATAGATACCTTTCGTCACAAATCAGTAACCGAAACGTATTATCTATGAAGATTGCAGTACTGGGAGCTCACGGGCAGATTTCCATGCTCCTTCACCCCATTCTCAGAAGCAACGGTCATGATGTCATTGGGCTGATCCGCAATCCTGATCACTCCGATGAAGTCGAAAGAGCCGGAGCACAGCCGGTAATTTGCGACGTGGAGGCACAAGATGATATTTCCGATGCCGTCGGAAAAGTGGACGCCGTGATATTTGCCGCAGGAGCGGGTCCGGGAAGTGGAGCTGAGCGGAAATGGACCGTGGACCGGAATGGAGCCATCAAATTGATTGATGCAGCGAAGAAAAACGGCATCAGCCGCTATGTAATGATCAGTGCCATGAAGGTGGAAGAGCCGCGCGGAAACGAGGTATTCCAGGTGTATCAGAAGGCAAAGTCGGAAGCAGACAGTGCATTGCGTGAAAGCGGACTGGAATGGACAATCATCCGTCCGGGACGCCTGACCGACAATCTGCCGACAGGTCGTATCGCTTTGGGACCCGATCTTGAATCTGGGGAAATCCCGCGAGCCGATGTCGCAGCCGTCGTAGCCGAGATCCTTGAAATACCTGGGTCAGCCGGGTATCAGTGGGATCTGACTTCAGGAGATACGCTGATCGATGCTGCGATCAGGCAGGCGCTCTGATGTCCCCATCGCACGAGATCGTGCGGCCGGCAGCATGGTCAGCACGATAACCGGAGTCTGCCATCATCCGGCAGATGGCTGAATATTATTTTTTCCAGCCGATCACCAGTCCAACTACCAGAACGACTGCCGATATGACTATGGGGATATAATCTCCGGTGCTAACGGTCACTTCTGCACCAAATGCATCAAAATGTTCGGTTTCCTGAAAATACAGGTAACCATAATATATGATGCCAATGATGCCGGCTGCGCTTAAGATGCCACCGATTGTTCTTCTCATGTGATTGCCTTCATTATTTTGTCGTTCCAGTCCGGGAATATCCTGTGAATGCCAGACTGACTGGGACGGTCCGGATTATCCGCTGCTGTCTGGTTTATCGAAAATCTATTGTACCGTTAAGGCATGGTTTTCTTATAATACATATTATAGCATTTATTTTCGATCAGTGTATCTGTCAATATTTACATTTCCAACAGTCGCCCATTTCACCCGCAATCACGATATCCGTTTCAAACAGAACCATGATACCATTTTTGAGTAATTCCGGGACAACCGCTACAAAACATTCTGCCTGTAGTGTGTTTCGCTTCACATTCACACGGCTTACGATTTTTACACTCTTAGTGCTTCCCCTTTCCTGTTCATCGGAGGATATCCCGCGAAACGATCATGCATACTCGGAAAGCGCAACACCCGTGGTGCAGGTGGGGGCCGAGCGGCTGCTGACTGACTATTTTCACCTGGTGGATGGGAAACGGGTCGGCATCATCACCAACCATAGTGCCGTTGCCGGTGGAGAGCATATTGTGGACCTGCTCCATGCACATCCCGGTGTGACCGTCACTGCACTTTTTGGCCCTGAGCACGGTATTCGCGGCACTGCCGATGCCGGAGAAGCGGTAGAAGATGCCATTGATGAGCAAACCGGCATTCCAGCCTACAGTTTGTACGGTCAGAATCGACGTCCGACCCCCAAGATGCTTTCGGAAGTGGATGTGCTGCTCTTTGATATTCAGGATGTGGGCACGCGCTTCTACACCTATCCGGCAACCATGGGGCGTGCCATGCGTTCGGCAGTGGAGGCGGGCATTCCCTATGTCGTCCTGGATCGTCCAAATCCCATTGGCGGCCAGCGTATTGAGGGGCATATCCGCAAGGACGAATTTGTTTCGGGTATTGGACTGTATCCCACTCCCGTCACACACGCCATGACCGTTGGTGAACTGGCGCTGATGATCCACGACCAGGGCTGGCACGACGGTATAGAAGAACTTGAATTGCACATAGTGCCGATGAAAGGGTGGACCCGCGACATGCTTTGGTTCGATACCGGCCTTGCATGGATCCCGCCCAGTCCGAATATCCCGGATGCCGGGACAGCCGTGGTCTACCCGGGGACCTGCTTCTTTGAAGGTACTCCAGCCAGTGAGGGACGCGGCACCTATGAACCGTTCCTGCAGGTCGGGAGTCCCTTCGTAGATGAAGAAGTTGCGGCAGACCGCCTGAACGAGCGGCAGCTGCCCGGACTCCGGTTCCATCCGGTTACCTTCGAACCAGTGAGCATACCGGGCATGTCCCGTTATCCCAAGCTGGAAGGGGAAACGGTGCACGGCGTCAAACTGGAAGTGACCGATGCGCCGGCCGTGTTCCCTGTAGCCATCGGCATCCATTTACTGCAGGTTTTTTACGACCTGTTGCCCGATGAGAGAAAGGAGGCGTTCTTTCATCCGCGCGGGATGCCAGTCCGTGCCGGGAACACGATGGTGGCACAAATGATACGTGACGGTGTTCCGGCAGAAGTAATCATCCGCAGTTGGCAGGACGACGTTGAAAAATTCGAAAAGATGCGTCGTCCGTACCTTCTTTATGAGTGATACCCGGCTATATGAATGATAAACGGCTTTATGGATGATACCCGGAAGTAATGGACCGGAACAGAGGCTGCCGGATATTGCTGGTCAAGTGATGCGGAATGGACGGGTGAATTTTAGCGATTCAGCCTGTAATCCAGCTCATCCTGACGTCCATCGGCAATCTTTTCGTGATCTTCCCGGTCAATAAGGCGGAGTGAGGACGAATTCATGCAATAGCGCAACCCGGTAGGCTCAGGTCCGTCGTCGAACACGTGTCCCAGATGTCCGCCGCAACGCTCACAATGCACCTCGGTTCGGGGCATGAGCAGCTTGAAATCCGTTTTGGTGCCAATGTGATCGGGGGACAGCGGTGCATAAAAGCTGGGCCAGCCGGAAGAAGACCGAAATTTGGCCGCCGAGGAAAACAAGGGATTGGAACATCCGCGGCACACGTAAACCCCATCTGTTTCGGTGGCATGATACTCGTTGTCGAAAGGCCGCTCAGTTCCTTCCGATCGTTGTACCTGGTATTCGGATCCGGAGAGCCGTTCCTGCCATTCTTCTTCAGAAAGTGAGATTTTTTCTTTGGGTGACGGGAAAAGGGAGGCATTGAACCACTCGGGCACCGGGGGTTCATTTCCGGTATTTTGTGATTTACTGTGGATATTCACGATGAAACCATTTAGATTTATTGATACGTCAGTATGCGAGAAAATTTTGCATCACATTGAGAGTGAGCAACATCAGATTCTTCATTTTAGAAACGTTTACATCTTCAGGAATCATTCCGTTTTATCTGAAATCATTGTTTTTTCCGGGGCTTTTTCCGGGTTCTTTGTTCTATTGGAATCCTGTCGGGATTTGAACTGTTACAATTGGTATAAACCGCAACTAAAAAACGAGGGAATATGAGCAAGGGAAATATCTTAATCAGTGTTATCATCGGTTCTTTCATCGGTGCCCTGTTGGGCGTACTGTTCGCTCCGGACAAGGGTGAGAAGACGCGTAAGCAAATCGCGAAGAAAAGCGACGAGTACAGCGACGTGGTGAAAACCGAATTTGACGACTTCGTAAAAACGATGAGAAAAAAGTACGAATCGGCCCTGGATGACACCGAGCAGATCATCAGCAAGGGTAAAGCCAAGGCGGACGAACTGAGAAACGAAGTTAAAAAAGCACTGAAATAGCAGACCAGAAGTGTTTCGGATCGCGTCAGGTCCGGAGACATACACTTTTAATTTTCTGAAAATGCCGGTATCATACCTGTCCTTTAACCAGGAACGGAGATACCGGCTTTTTTTTATGGAAACAACCCTTGTTTATGAGATCATCGGCTACGTTGCCTCGGTTCTGATTGCCGTATCGCTGATGATGAGCGCAATTGTACGTTTGCGTATCATAAACCTGATCGGAGCGGCAACGTTCTGTCTGTATGGAATACTCATTGACGCCGTTCCGGTTGCAGCAATGAACGGGTTTATCGTCCTGATCAATATCTATTATCTCGCAAAAATGCTGGGCGACAGGGAGTATTTCCGTTTGCTCAGGGTCTCGCCGGACGGCGAATACCTTCGTGCTTTTCTGGATTTTTACAAGGATGACATCCGCAAATTCCAACCCGATTTTGATTTCAATCCGGGTGAAAACGATATCTGCATTTTTGTTCTGAGGGATATGGTTCCGGGCGGACTTGTGATCGGTACCCCCGATGGCAGGGACGTGCTGACCATACGCCTTGATTTTGTCATTCCCAATTTCCGGGATTTCAAGATCAGTACGTATCTTTTCAATGAAGAGAGGGAGTTTCTGCGCGACGCTGGCTTCCGGAAACTGGTTGCCCATGCCAGAGAGAAAAAGCACCGTAACTACCTGGAAAGAGTGGGGTTCCAAAAGTCTGAAATGCAGGAAGGCCGGTTTGAAATGGCAATCTGAGTGATATCAGCGATTTCCTGAACCGAACGGGTATGCGGACCTGCGATATCTGCTTTTCAGGATGAGTACCAGTGAGAGCAGGAACGCTGCAAGTGCGACTGCCGATCCCACCAGCAGAAATGCCGCGGGAATGGAGATCGCATCCACAAGAGGCTGTGTCATAACGGGAGAAAGGAATTGCCCGAGGAAAACGGCTGTAGTCAGCATCCCGGAGATACGTCCACGCAGATGTTCAGGCGCTTCGGAAAGAAGCCAGATGCTGGAATTGGGCATCAGAAGTCCGGAGCCGATGCCCCCAATGACCATTCCCAGGAAAATCTGGTGATAGGACCCCGAGAAAGAGATCAGCACATAGCCGGTTCCAAGAAGGAAAAAGCAGAGGAGATAGACGGCGGGATAGGTCATTCGCCGCAGAAAATGGTGGAAATTAAGCGAGGTGATCGCGCCCATCAAGACAAATGAGGAGAGCGCCAGGCCGATGCGCGTACTGTTCATATCTCCGAACCGGTCGAGCAGAAATGGAATATGGACCGGTATCATGTAAAACATGGCCATGCCGAAGAAGGCCATGGTTACGATCAGAGCAGTGATGAGCAGTGAGACAGAGCGGGCCCGGGGGTTCGTTTGATCATCTTTGGATGGCAGTGATCTTGCGGGTTCTGTGATGAGAAGCCAGATTGCCGGGATCAGGAAAAGAGCCGTTGCGTAGATAAGAAAGGGGGCACGCCAGCTGATATCGGCAAGAATGCCTCCACTGGTGATGAAGAGCACCCCGCCAAAAGCCATGAAGGCATTCATCATACCCATAACCCGTTGCCGCTCCATGCCTTTGTAGTAGTCGCCGATCAGCGTTATGCAGACTGTCATGACGCCCGCAACCGCCACTCCGAGCAGGGCGCGGCTGACAAGGATGGCCGTCAGGCTGTCCAGCCAGGAACCGGCAGACCCGGCAAATCCGTACAGCAGCGTGGCTGCCAGCAGCAGCTTTTTTCTTCCGAACCGGTCAACGAGGTAACCGGCAATCGGTGATGAAATCACGATGAAAAGGGCGGGCATCGTGAGCACCAGCCGGGTCAGGAATGCCGCATCCGGCGTATCGGCAAAGGCCTCGCTCATAATCGGCAGTACCGGTCCAATAGTGGCGCCGGACATGACGGTCAGCGTGCTGGTGAGCAGTATGACGATTTTTTTTGCGATGGTTGCTGCCTGGTATTTTTACGGGTGATTTTACTTCATTTTTTAGTGTCCGAACAGCCGGATTGGGGACCGCCATGGAAAAATCGAGAAAAGTAGGGACAATATTGTGAATAATTCCGGAGATCTTGATTATATTATCATTGATGAAATTTATTACACTATAGAGAATTATCATTCCTCATGAATATTCAGCAGCTTTCCTATATTATTGCCATTGATCGTTTCCGCCATTTTGCCCGGGCTGCGGAACATTGCCGGGTCACGCAACCCACGCTGAGCACCATGCTCAACCGGCTTGAGGAGGAGCTGGGGGTAAAGGTCTTTGATCGCAGCAGATCGCCTGTGATGCCTACGGAAACCGGAAAGCGGATCATTGCCCAGGCTCGCAGGATTC
>SKUI01000075.1 GCA_007122185.1 Rhodothermia bacterium
CGATTTGATATAGGTAAATAGCAGAGCCACAATACCTGCAATCGGGATTACATATATAATGGTGTTCATATCTGATTACTATTTTGAGTTTTATTAATTGTTATGTACGGATTGCCCCATGAGAGTATAAGAAAAATTGCAATATCCTCAAGGAAGAAATACTCGATTAATTATAATTATTCATGGCACTTACTATACCCTCACGTATAAAACACAGGATGGATTCCTCCGCTTTTTTCAGACCATCTTCAACGATGGTAAGCTCTTCGGGATCAAAGGGTGACAGGACGTAGTCCGACTGCTTTCCCCGAGGGTAGTTTTTGTCAATTCCGAAGCGCAACCGGGGGAATTGATCGGTGCCGAGATGATCAATGATGCTCTGGATTCCGTTATGGCCGCCGGCACTGCCGTCTTTACGCAACCGGATCTTCCCGGCAGGCAGGTTGACATCGTCGTAACACACCAGGATATCGGAGGGGAGATAACGGAAGATGCGGCAGGCTCTCAGGACGGCCTTGCCGCTGTTGTTCATGAACGTGGCGGGCTGGATGAGAATGGTTTTGGTACCCTTGAAACGCCCGACACCTATGGTGAAGGGTTCGTCACTCCGTTCCATACTGGCAGAGATATGACCGGCAAGCCGATCAACGATCATAAAACCGATATTGTGCCGGGTATCCCGGTATTCCTCCCCTATGTTTCCCAACCCCACGATAAGCGGCATAACGGAGATCGTTAGTTGTCACTTTCCTCTTTGGAGTCGGTATCCCCTTCACCTTCCGATGCCTCGGTTCCTTCTGCTCCTTCTTCACCCTCTTCTCCTTCCGCTTCCTCTTCCTCAAGACCGAGAAGCTCGGCAAGACCACCTTTCGGCGGACGGATTACGGCAATGGTCCGGTAGGATGCCCGCAGCGGAGTAATGCCTTCCAGATCGATCGCATCCACATCAATGGTATCACCGATATTGAGGTGGGAAATGTCAAGGACGATTTCCGAGGGGATATCTTTGGGAAGACAAATGACCTGAATTCTGCGCAGTGGCTGGTAGAGGCGTCCACCATCGGCCAGACCAAGCGGCGTCCCGGCAAGACGGATCGGTATGGTGATGGTCACGGGTGTTTTTTCTTCCAGTGCAAACAGATCGACATGAAGCGGTCTGTCCGTTACGGGATGATATTCCACCGACTGAAGCAGTGTTTTATATTCTTTCTTCCCATGCACCAGTTTTATAATGTTGGTTTTATTGGACTTGAGAACTTTTTCCAACTCAAGTTCAGGGATGGTGACGTGAAGGTTTTTATCAAGCTTCGGACCGTAGGCAACCGCAGGCACCAGGAAGTCGTTTCTCAAATTTTTCAGTGCAGACTTGCCTTTTGGGCGATCTGTTGCTTCTACAGTTACGATATTGGGTTTTTCCATGATTCAGAAAACACTTAAGGGTTAATCATCAAACAGGGTACTAATCGAATCGTCGGTGTATATCCGGCGAATGGATTCGGCAAACAGTCCTGCAACACTCAGGACCGTGATTTTTTCCGATGGTTTTTTCAGCGGGACGGTGTCCGTGACCAGAAACCGGTCTATCGGAGAATCCTCAATCCGCTGATATGCCGGTCCCGATAGTATCGGGTGGGTACTGGATGCCATGATTTTTCCGGCACCGCGTTCCTTGAGGGCCACGGCTGCATTGGTAATGGTTCCCGCAGTATCGATAAGATCATCCACCAGCAAAATGTTTTTATTGTTCACTTCGCCAATGATGTTCATTACTTCTGCTACATTTTGTGAGGGTCGCCGCTTGTCCACAAATGCCAGTCCGGCATGCAAGCGCTTGGAGTAGGAGCGGGCCATTTTGAGACTTCCGACATCCGGCGCAACAACAACCAGATCCTCAATAGGATTGCTGTTGAAGTATTCAACAAATATGGAACTGGCATACAGGTGATCCAGAGGAATATCAAAGAAGCCCTGGATCTGCGGTGCGTGCAAATCCATGGTGAGCACACGGTCGGCACCCGCCTCGGACAGCAGATTGGCAAACAGCTTGGAGGCGATGGAGACACGCGGCTGGTCCTTGCGGTCCTGACGTGCATACCCGAAATAGGGTATGACGGCGGTAACCCGGTCGGCCGAAGCACGCTTGGCGGCATCAATCAACAGCAGCAGCTCAATGATATTGTCGCCCGGAGGCGGAGTGGACTGTACGATGAACACGTCCGCGCCACGGATACTCTGCTGGTATTTCACATACAACTCCCCGTCAGAAAAGGACTTGATGGTGACCGCCCCCAACTTGGTTCCGTATTTTTCGGCAATGGCACGCGAAAGCGCCAGGTTGCTCCTGCCGGCAAATATGGCTAGTGGCTTGTCCAAGATGGATACACAACAGCTTTAGGCGGTGAATACTAAAAAAGGATGGAACCTGAAAGGTCATCCTTTTCATTCTGAATTACTGAAACCGGGTAGTGACAGTTGCCCGGGGAGGATTCGAACCCCCACATACAGGACCAAAACCTGCTGTCCTACCCTTAGACGACCGGGCAAATTTTTCTGTTTTTCAACAGACTCTAAATTTATGGAATGTTGGGTTTTTAGTCAAGTCTGAACGAAGTACTTCATGATATTACATTTGTAGCACTTTTTTGTCCTGCAAAAATATTTAAAATGATATAATATCGCCAGCCGGTTGTAGTGATTTCCGGGAGGGAATCCACCGTTTTGAAGGACTTTTTTGACATTGGAAGGCAGTGGGACGCGCTGCTTCCTCCAAAGGAGCAAAGCCTGCCGGATCAGATGCCTGTGATGGAGCATGCGACCCAGCAGGTATACTGATGGAATAATTACATTGTGAAACAGGATATCCCTTCGCTGCTTTCCCGGGGCAGGATAAATGTTCGCGGCACAGACTGTTTCCCAGAGGGTTGCTGCCGGGTTTTCCCACCATGCGGATACGGGATGGCGGTACAGGCGGATGGCCAGTTCGACTGCCTGCGGTATCCGGACATCAGGCCGGTTTGCGGGTCGTGATGCACTGAAGTCCCAGTCCGTGCGCTTCATGGCGCCGGGGCGACCGGAAACAAGGCCCGCATTCACAAGAAGCTGGCGGCTTATGTCCCGGATCTTCTTCTGGATGCGCTCCGGAGAATGGGACTGTAATGCCAGCCTTGTCTGCTGATATTGCATCTTTTGCAGAAATGTTTCGGAAAGGCGAAGCATGGGCTCCTGATTTTTATGGTAGCCCAAGCCCTGGAAAATACCCCTGGTCACCATTATCCGCCAACCGGCAGAAATCGGGGTTTCAGCAGGGAAAAAATCGTGCATCCGGTTCAGCCGGTGGCGCAGGTAGTTTTTGTCCCATTGTAGCATGATGTTGCCGAATGTTCGCGCGGGCAATTCCGGAACAAGGCCGGAACAGGGAAGAGATACAGGTCGGTGCCAGTTGCGCCAGAGTCGGGAAAGCGATGGAGGCAAACAGGAACGCAACTCAACAGTCGGTACCCGGTGACCGTCGGAGGCGTTGACATTGCGTTTGTGCAGATCATCATGAACCACCACATGAAGAATGACCCGCTCGTATCGGGAATCCCGCTGATGCCCATGCCGATACCACTCTGATGCCGATTTGTGAAGTTCCACATCGCCGCAAAACAGGATACCGTCCACCCGGATCCGGGAGAAACGATAATCGGCTCCATCTCCATCGTTGCGGTAACCGGGATGGATAACACGGACCGGTTTGCCACAGGTGGTCTGCAGGCCTTTCTGGGCAAAATGAAGGTTTTGCCACAGAAAATGGAAAAAATCCTCTCGAATAATATCCATCAGATATTCTTACTTGTTATATTACATCAGTTATGTGTACATTGGAGTTGGTAAAGAATCTGCTATGATTCCGGTATATACTGGATTTGTGACGAATGAAATCATTTCAAAAATTTTCACTCCTTTTTGTTGCAGTGCTGCTTACAGCCACCTCTGCAATGGGCCAGGTCCGCATCGATCATGACAATGTCCAGGAAGTTGACATTAAAGCCGAGGAGGGGGAGACCGTTATCGTCATTCTTTGGACTGTCGAGAATAATGATTTGATTGCCGACTATTCCCTGGAGCGGAGCATATCTGATAATTCATCAGGTTATCAAAACTTGAACAGGAATAGCTGTACCCAGACAGGCAACAGCTTTCGTTGCGAGGACAGGGATCTTTACAAAGGATCAACAGATCAGACTGCGGCAACAGGCAGTGTTTCATACAGGCTATGGGTTACGCATAGGGACGGTTCCTCACACCTCTATTTCACAGCGGATAATATCAGCTATACAACAAATGCCGTCCGGCGTACCTGGGGCAGTATCAAATCCATGTTTCAATAAGTGACTGTGTCCGAGAACGATGCAAAAAGGCACCTTTTGATGAGCCCGGCCCGCATCGAACGGACCATCAACCGAATTGCCTTCCAGATATTTGAAGATACCAGGGGATCCGACCAGCTGCTGATCCTCGGAATCCATGAAAGAGGATACCTTCTTGCGATAATGCTGGCCGATAAACTGTCGGAAATATACCATACGAAAATCAAGGTGTGCCCTGTCCGGGTAAAGAAACATGGAGCGGACTCCGTACCGGAGGACCAGGATGTGTCCGAAGCGGCGCGCGGCAGCAAGGTGGTTATTGTCGATGATGTAATGTACAGCGGACGGACCATGTTTGAGGCGATTCGGAAGATTGCCACAGATGGAAAACCGGAGGAAATTCGGCTCGCTGCCCTGATCGACCGGGGCCATCGCCTGTATCCGGTCGAGCTAAGGTACCTGGGCCTTTACAGTCCGACCAAGCTTAAGGAACACGTGCATTGCCGTTTTACCAATGAGGGGAAACCGGATGGTGTCTGGCTTATGGCATCCCTGCCGGATACCACATGACAATTTGCTGTCGTTCACGGTATCCTTATTGATTTTGGATGGCCTGTTTGCCGACGATCCAGCCCTTTTGATTACAATTATCACTCAATTTCCATATTCATTACCCAAAAACATTAAATACCCGATACATATGAAAACGCCAGCCCTTTTCATAGCATTAACAGCTCTCCTCCTTGCCGCGTCTTCGGTCCATGCCCAGACAGAACCTGCCCCTCCCCCGGATACTGGCGGGCCTGAAACAGAAGATGTGGCCGCATCCAACTGGGAGCGCAGCCTGCGCGCCTCGCTCACCGGCACCCAGGCCACCTACCGTAACTGGAGCCAGGGAGGTACCGACAATCTCGCGATCCTCGGCACTACGGCTTATACCTCGGAGTACTCCAGGGACAGATACGGATATAAACTGGATATAAATCTCAGGTACGGACAGACGCGTGTCGGCGACGGTGATTTTATCAAGAGCGATGACCGGATACGCATCCGGAACCAGGCCAGCCGCAAATTCCGAGATGAGCGGCTCAGCGCAATCTTCAACCTGAATTTTGAGTCCCAATTCGACAAGGGGTATAAAAATCCTGTTCCCGAGGAAGGCGAGCAACGTGAGCTCATTTCCCGGTTCATGGCACCGGCTTATATCACCCAGGTGCTCGGCCTCAGCTACAAACCCGTGGAAAGCCTGAGAATGGAAGGTGGTCTTGCCATGAAACAGACCATTGTCGCGGTAACCGATGAAAACCTGTCACGCCGCTACTTCGGTGAAGGAAATGAAGATCAAAACTTCAGAAATGAAGCCGGTCTTTCACTGCTCATTGGCTATGAGCGCAGGGTCATGGAGAATATCTTCTATTCCGGTTATGTGGAAACATTTACCAACGTGAACCGGAGTCTCAACTACACCGATGTTCTTTTCGTCAACGAGATCACCGGACAGATCAACCGGTATATCAGTGCCAACGTGGAATTTGTGCTGGCTTATGACCGTGAAATCGAACGGGAAATGCAGGTCAAGCAGATTATCTCCCTGGGCTTGAGCTACTCGTTTTTCAGCGACTGACCGGTACATCCCGCGGCTGTCTGTAAACATGCCGGCCTCAATAAGGAAGGGCTATAATTCTTCTCACAAATCGATCAGAGAATCATTATATTGCGCTTTCTTTTTGGATAGCGCCATTATTGGAATAATTGTCTGACCCTGGAATCGACAACTCCGCAGCAATCCACTTCCAGTATTACCGGTCTGCTGCCGGATCCGTTGCTCCCATGATCAAGGATCAGAATATCCAAATGTGCTTTAGGAGATCATCTGCAACTGGTAATCTTTCGGTTCATGCGTTGCTGGCATGCTTTCATAATTGCTTTTTTTTTGACACTGACAGGGTTGCGCCCTGCCACTGCCCAAAAACTGCCCATGCCCACCGATGATCTGCTCAGGACTACTCCGGAAGAAGGGGACTGGGATATCCGGTTCCGTTTCGGCCTGAACGGGTCCCAGGCCTACTACAGGGAATGGGCACAGGGCGGGGTCGACCGGATCGCCGTGGTTGCAAACACCATGTTTTCAGGCGTCTACACGGACGGGCCGTATCAGTACGGGTTCCGGCTCGACTTGCGCTATGGACAAACCCGTATTGATCGCGGTGATTTTCGCAAAAGTGAGGATGTGATCCGCCTTCGAAACCAGTTCCGGCGCCGGTTCAGTGATGAACGCCTCAGTCTTACCGCAAACGTGAATTTCGAGACGCAGTTCGACAAAGGATATGACCGGAGCTTCGAAAATGTGCAATCCCGGTTCATGGCTCCGGGCACTCTGACCGAAACAATCGGTCTCTCTTACGACCCGGACAAGTACTTTCGAGCAACGTTTGGTGTTTCTCTGAGACAGACCTTTATCAGCGATACGTCACTTTCGGAGCGTTATGGCCTGGATGAGGGTGATTGGTTCCGCAATGAGGCTGGATTTACCCTCATCGTTAATTATGAGCGGGAGATCTGGACCAATGTCACCTATACCGGATACCTGGAAACGTTTAGCAATCTCCAGAAAAGCCTGCTCAGCACGGATATCGTTTTAACAAACGAATTGATCGGACGCATCAACGACTACCTGACCACCAATTTCGAATTCGCACTGCAGTACAACGACGACATTACCAAAGCACTGCAGGTCAAACAGATCCTTTCGGTTGGACTGCGATTCAACTTCAGATGAACACTGGCATCCATCGATGAACACTGGCATCTCATGATCCCTGAAGAATATCTGCGACAGTTGCCGCAACTGGTGAAGCAACTTGAAAAAAAAATGCCCGGTTCCGGTGAATTACCGAACTCAGGAGGGGGCATAGCGGTCCTGCCAGAAGAGGCGCTTCAGGAGCTTGTCGACCGCCTTTCCCGCCACTATCCGTTCCATCAGCCCTTCTATGCCGGACAGATGCTCAAGCCACCGCACCCTGCGGCATGGCTTGCCTACACTCTGGCGATGACCATAAATCCCAATAATCATGCGCTGGACGGCGGACCGGAAGCGTCATTCATGGAAAAGGAAGTGATTCGCCGGCTGATGCGCATGGTTGGTTTTAGGGAGCAGGGAATTGGCCATCTGACCAGCAGCGGCACTATTGCCAACCTGGAAGCCCTCTGGGTGGCGCGCGAGTTACATCCGGACCGGCCACTTGCCGTCTCGTCACAAGCACATTATACTCATCAGCGCATGGCTCAGGTGCTGCGTCATCCGATCATGGTATTGCCAGAGGATGAGGATGGACTTCCCGACCCGTTACGCCTGCCATCAGAGAAGCCGCTGCCAGGTACCGTGGTGGTTACCATGGGAACTACGGGGACAGGGCGTGTGGAACCGTTGCACCGGATGTTACCGTGGGCCAGGAAAAACGGCGTGCGCATTCATGTAGATGCGGCTTACGGCGGTTTTTTTCATCTCCTGCGTGGATCCGGCCTGCTGGATCCCGGACCCTGGGAGGTACTCTCGGATGTGGACAGTATCGTCATTGATCCGCATAAGCACGGATTGCAGCCCTATGGATGCGGAGCCGTCCTTTTCCGTGACGCGGCCGTCGGGAAACTGTACCGCCACGACTCCCCTTATACCTACTTCACTTCCGAGGAACTTCACCTGGGCGAGATCAGCCTGGAATGCTCGAGGGCCGGTGCTGCAGCCGTTGCTCTCTGGTTCACACTGAAGCTGCTGCTGCCGGAAGACCACGACAGCCAGAAGCCCTCCGTCAATCCGGGGGCCTTTGGAAGATCTGACAGTCCCGATCATGCTGAAACCCCTGCCAGCCATGGCTCCGTTGCTGAACCCGGACTTCCACAGATACTTGCCGACTGCAGGAATGCCGCGCTGCGACTGTATGATGAACTGAAGCAATCGGATTGTTTCCAGCCGGTCATGAAACCCGAACTGGACATCGTCACGTACGTCCCGGTAACCGGAGAGGCCGCTTTTTCCTCAGTAAGCCGGATTTCGGAAGAAATCCTGAAAAGGGGTATGGATGCGGACCCGGACACAGACAAACTCTATCTGAGTACGCTTGCATTGAGCAGGGAAGAAGCAGCGCGGTGGCTGCCGGAGCTCAGGGCCGACACCGATCGGGTCCGGATATTGCGCAGTGTACTTATGAAACCGGAGCATCTGGAGGCCATTCCGGATCTGATGCGCCGGCTCAACCAGCTGCATCGCCAGATTGTCTCCCATTGACAACACTCATCTGCATTTGAAAAAACCGAGCCCGGGAGTGAAAATGCTGTCCCACCCGGATGACATAACATTTTTCCACCGGGGTGGATGGGTTTTTTGCCGTTACACCGTTTCGATGCCCATCCACAATGAGCGAACCCGGAATAATGAGTGAACCCGGCACAGTCAGAGGCAGTTGCGAACAGAGATGTGCGGGCATAAAAAAAGGCCGCAGGATATGATCCCGCGGCCTGATTCTGGATGCGACGCAGGAACCGGTATCAGATATCGAACTTGATGCCCTGGGCCAGGGGCATTTCATTACTCCAGTTGATGGTGTTGGTTTGCTGACGCATGTAGAACTTCCATGCATCGGAGCCTGATTCGCGGCCGCCTCCGGTTTCTTTCTCCCCGCCAAACGCTCCGCCGATCTCGGCACCGCTGGTTCCGATATTGACGTTGGCAATACCGCAATCGGATCCCACAGCACTGATAAACTGCTCCGCTTCGCGCATGTTGAGCGTGAAAATGGATGAGCTGAGGCC
>SKUI01000072.1 GCA_007122185.1 Rhodothermia bacterium
AACCGGTCTTCTGCTGACCAGACGAGCCGTCGCTGGCCGTCCTGCGAGTCGCCGTTCCTCCGTTTCAGGTACAGGTCCCCATCCTCCAGGATCACGGAGAAGGTGACGCCGAGTGACTCGCTTGTGTATTCACCGGCAAACTCTTCGAACATTTCCGCGAAGACGTGACGCAGGTAGAGATCGGCGACCTGGCGTGAGTAGGCGGCCGGACTGATATCGCTCTGGTTGCAGAAAATGATGATGGCCAGATTCAGGTCCCTGAAATGCATGTAATTCGAACGGAATCCCATGTAGCTCCCGCCGTGACCGATGGTGACAAGGTCGCGGTACACACCGTGGCGCAGTCCCGTTCCGTAGTTGATGGAGTCTCTGCGCGTGGTAAAACCGGGGCGCGACATGATTTCGGTGAACTTGTCCAGATGCGACCGGTTTTCGATGAAGTTGGCATCCCACAGGACGAAATCATCGATGGTGGTGAAGAGGCCGCGCGCGCCCACACGTTCCATGTTGCCGCGGTAAAACTGTCCGGGCCCGCGGGATGTGGGACGGTAGCTGATGACCCGGTCGGGCACGATCATTTCGGTGTCGTCGTGCCAGTGGGTGGCGGTCATTCCGATGGGCTCGAAAAAGTGCTCGTGGGTATATTCGCGCAGGGACATCCCCGTGACGTTCTTTGCGAGGATGGACATCAGGAAATATCCGCTGTTACTGTACAGGAATTCGGATCCGGGCTCAAAATTGAGGCCTTGCTGGCGGCTGAGCATGACCAGGGCGTCCTCATTGGTGGTGGTGTTGTCGAGTCCTATATCCGCGAGCGAAAGCAGGCTGTAAATGTCGCGGAGCCCGGAGGTGTGGTGGATGATCTGGCGTGCATTGATCGGTTTTTCAAATTCCGGAAGTTCGGGGATGTAGGTGCGCAGGTCCTCCTCGAGATCCAGCAGGCCTTCCTGGGCCATCATCATGAGGGCCGCGGCGGCAAACTGCTTGGAAATGGATGCGATCATGAAGCGGGAGACGGGGCGGATCGGGATACCGTAATCCAGATTGGCTATGCCGTACCCTTTGGTGAAGATCGGTTCGCCGTTGCAGACTACGCCGACGGCGCATCCGGGGGTGTCCGGTCGATCGAAAGCGAAGAAAATGCTGTCCATGTCGGTTTCGGAGACGTGGCTGTAATCTGTGCTGTAATCAGGCCGGTGAGGGTTGCTGTCCGTGGCCTGAGAAATCAGCGGATTCAGTGCCGGAAACAGCAGACTCGCGACAGTTATGAAAACTACCCGTTTCATGTTTTTTAATCAATTTAGATTTATATGGTCAGAATGAATTCACATGACAGTTTTTAATCATTCGCATGTGTGTCAGAGCTTGTGCACTGTCATGGGCATTTCATTATGGTAACAATTTGAGGGTCAGGGGTGAGGGGTCAGGAAAAAATGTAATGGAATTGTTTCAGAAAATAGTATCAATCTCCGCTCAAATTAACAAGCACTGTCTGCGGCAGTGTGCTCAGGTGCGGGTACTTTCCCGCACGGTTACACCGGGAAATTATTTGTGTTGGATATATGAGGAAAATTTGTTCCGGTGTGTAAGGATTTTCGGCTTGTATACTCTAAGAGGTATCGGGTGTGCAACAGGTGCATGCCGGAACATACAACTATAAATCAAGGGTGATAAAAAATGAAAATAATAATCAATAATACCATTGCACTTGCAGCAACACTTGTGCTTTCTGTCTTCCTCATCACATTTTGCACCCAGACGGTGGAGAATCCGGAAGGTGAGGATGCGATTGACAAACTGGGTGATGCCCTGCAGGAATTCAAGACGGTTGGATTGCTCCATAACAAAATCATGGACGAGGTGCTCGATGATTTCAGGATTCATGACGGGCGTTTTGAGGACAAGGAAGGGTACTTCGTCTTTCTTGAAGAATCTCTGGTGCGGAATTTGTCTTCCAAGGATCTGCTTCAGGTGATGAAGGTGGATGATATCCGTGCTTTGGTTGTAGAAGAGCTGGACCAAACCCGGACCCTTTATCAAGCAAAAATGGACAATACACTGGAAAGTGAAAGTATTTTTCAAAGCCTGGTTTCACAATACGAGGGCCTTTTATCGCCAAAACAAATTGATATACTCCGAAGAATTGAGCATATCATAGATAATGCCTTTACCGTAGAAGAAATGATCATCTCACTGGAAATGGTGAATAACAGCCCGGAAGTGCTGAGTCTGAGTTATGAAGACCGGTTGGTAATCTATGCCGCAACATCAGTTGGAATTGAATCGGCAATTTACTGGAGTGCCAATTTCGGAGAATGGGTTGAGGTGCTTATTTACAATGAATTCTCGGGCCTGAATTATCAGAAAATTTCAGATGCCGGATTTTTCGATTCCGTACAGTGGTTCCGTGGCCGAAAAATGATCAAAGCAGATGTTGGAGGCGGTGTTGTTGGAGCCGTTACTGGTTGCATGGGCGGGCTTATGTTAGGTGGCGTTGGCTGTGGACCTGGTGCCGCAACGGGTGGATTGATCGGATCGGTGGGCGCATCCGTAGGTAATGCTGTCTCCCAAATTCTTAACAATTACTTTCCTGATTAAATTAACCAAAAATCACTTTTCGACTATCCGGGCCTGCAAAAACCGTGTGGGTCCGGATAGACTTAAATCAACGGAGATTTACCATGCTTTTTAATGCAAAGTTCAGATTGATATTTTACCTGTTTCTTTTTCTTGTCCTGCCAGTAATGTGGTACCTGCTGGATTACATGGTATGGTGTAATGAGCGCCTATTTGATCAGTTTGCATGGTGCGACGAAAACAGCGCAGGATGGCTCGAACTTTACAAACAGTCCTTTTTAGCTGTTGTGGTCATAGGTATCATTGATTTTCTCGCATACCTGTTCTGGTTCAGAAAAAAAACCTGAACCGGAGTCTGTAGATATTTTCCCGTCACTTGCAGCAGCGGTTACAGCCGGGCTGCTTTTCTATCTGCCGTTCCTGGCGATCGTTTTTAAAGCAACATTACGAAATTTGGAACACAGAAAGCCCTGCATTTGAATTCCAGGATCAGCCGGCATATCTTTCTCTCAAAAGACTCACGCCGCAGGCCATGCCCTCTGTTGTCCACTTTTCCGAACTCGGTAACATTTCATATAATGAAGCCTGGAAGCTGCAGGAGCACCTGCAGCAAAAACTGATTGAAAGCAAGAGATACTCGTGGTCCTCCGTAGAGCAGACAGCCAACGGGCTCAGCGATTCCGAAATATCGTCCAGACGGGATTTTCTGCCATCCGGATACCTTCTGTTCCTTGAACATCCGCACGTATATACCATCGGCAAAAGCGGAAAATGGGATAACCTTCTTTTTTCTGATGACATCCTGAGGCAGAAAGGAATTGAAGTCGTGAAAACGGATCGCGGCGGGGATATTACCTATCATGGTCCGGGACAACTGGTAGGGTATCCCGTTCTCGACCTGGAACAGTTTGAACTGGGTATCGCTTCCTATATCGAGCGACTTGAGGAGGTAATCATCCGGACGGCCGCACATTTCGGCATCACCGCCCGCCGTATCCCTTCCCGAACAGGCGTATGGGTCGATAACAACAAGCTCTGTGCAATGGGAATCAAGTGTTCCCGTTATGTTTGCATGCACGGTTTTGCTTTGAACATCCGAACAGACCTTGATTTTTTCCACGGGATCATACCTTGTGGAATCTCCGACGGCGGGGTAACCAGTTTTGAAAAGCTTTGCGGGCGGCCTCCTGATAAAAAGAGCGTCTCCGATCTCCTTCTGAACGAATTCCAGGACATTTTCAAGTGCTCCATTGTCAGAAAAAAAGGGTCGGATCTGCAAACGGAAGTTTCCTGATCATCCCGTTTTTTTCTGTTGACTTTACTTCTGACTGTAAAGGATTGCCCGGGCGTTGTTTGGATTTCATTTCGCTGTTTCAATACCCCCGTGAGTCCAACAAGGTTTCAATATCGTCCGGATGTCCTTATTTTACACCCTGTTATTACATGGTCGCATCACAATCAAAAATCCGGCGACCGTTTACCCTTTACATATTCGCAGTTTTTTTAATGATCAAGGAACGCAACGTAATTTCAAGCCCTGTTCAAACCGAAAGGCAACAACCGAAAACTACTCCCTGCCAAATCGGCTCTGAAACCCACGCTGCCGGAATTGCAGGAATGGAAACGGACGCTTCCGCGACCCGTCCTGATACGGCTCGCGGCAAACACAAGCGCAGGCCCGACTGGCTTCGGTCACAGATACCCGGAGGCAAGGTCTACAAGGAGATCTCCGATATCATTTCGGGCCATTCACTCAACACCGTGTGCGCGGAGGCCCGCTGCCCGAATATGTCGGAGTGCTGGAATGCCGGAACGGCCACATTCATGATCCTCGGGGATGTTTGCACACGCTCCTGTGGATTCTGTGCTGTCAAAACCGGCCGGCCGGTTCAGGGACTCGACTGGGACGAACCCAATCGCGTTGTCGAGGCCGCCAGGCTGATGGACCTGAAACATGTGGTCATTACCTCTGTCAACCGGGATGAGCGCAAAGACGGCGGTGCCCCGATTTTCGCAAAGACCATAGCGTTGCTGCGTGAAGAAATCCCCGGCGTCACCGTAGAAGTGCTTATTCCGGATTTCCGGGGGATATGGGATGCCTTGCAGATCGTGCTGGATGCACAGCCGGACATCCTCAATCACAATCTGGAAAGTGTCCCGGGTCTGTATCGCCGGGTGCGCCCACAGGCAAAATATGAACGCTCCATAGAACTTTTGCAGATATCCAGGGATCAGGGCCTCCGAACAAAAACCGGAATCATGGTCGGACTGGGCGAAACACCTGCCGAAGTTTTCGAGCTTATGGATGATATTGCTTCTGTTGGTGTCAACATCATGACCATCGGGCAGTATATGCAGCCGACAAAGATGCATTTGCCCGTGGAGGATTACGTGCATCCTGAAATATTTGAGACCTACAAGGAGGTTGGCGAAAGCAAGGGTATTGAGCATGTGGAAAGTGGACCGTTTGTACGCTCATCCTATCATGCACATAAACATTTGGCACCAAACACTTAGGATGAACACAAAAAAATCCTATTTTAAAAGATCGGATCATCTCTGATCCATAATCCCACCAGGGGTCTTTTTTTACTGGATATTTGTATGATCTCATTCATCGTCATTATTATTCTGAGCTATCTTCTGGGCTCTATTCCCACATCCCTCTGGGTTGGAAAACTGGTCAAGGGGGTTGATATCCGTGAGCATGGAAGCGGCAATGCAGGAGCAACCAACACCTTCCGGATTTTGGGGTGGAAAGCCGGTGTAGCCGTAAGCCTCATCGACCTTGCCAAGGGGTTCACAGCGGCTTACTACATCAGCCAGATTGGCTATATCACCGGTGGCGTGTTACCAGAGATTGTGATTTTTGGCGTGGAATGGGAAACCGATGTATTCATGAGACTCATAGCCGGAGCGGCTGCCGTCGGTGGACACATGTATCCTCTTTATGCTAAATTCAAAGGGGGCAAGGGTGTCATAACGGCTGCCGGAATGCTCTACGGTATCGAACCCATATCCATCACACTTGCGATCACCGTTTTTGCCATTGTACTCTTTTCAAGCCGTTACGTCTCGCTGGCCTCCATCATTGCAAACTTTTCCTATCCGCTTTTCCTTTTAGTCCTGAAATACGGGTTTGAATGGCCCGTCGACGGCAGCCTGATCGTAATCAGCGCCGTAGTGGCCGGAACCATCGTCATCAAACACCATTCCAACATTCGCAGACTGATTAAAGGCAACGAAAACCGCATCCGGTCTTTCAAACCTGCAAAAGGCCGGCTAAACCAGGAGCAAACCTCGTGAACATCAGTATCATCGGAGCCGGAAGCTGGGGTACGGCGCTTTCTCTGGTAGTCGCTGGAAAGGGCCATCATGTGCGCTTGTGGGCAAGGGAACCGGAGATTGTTGAGAACATCACAAAACAGCACAGAAACGGTGTCTACCTGCCGGACGTCACACTGCCTGAGAACGTAACCGCGTGGTCACATCTGGAAGATGCCCTCCGTGATGCCGAAATCGTGGTATTTGCCACACCCTCCCACACTATCCGCAACATGGCCGGCGAGGCAAAGCCCCTTCTCAAAGGAACTGAACGGATTGTCACCGTGGCCAAGGGAATCGAAATGGACACCTTCATGACCATGAGCCAGGTGCTCTCGGAGGTACTGTCCGATGTCATCAGCGATGATTACATCGGGGTCCTCTCCGGACCCAGCCACGCCGAGGAAGTCAGCAGGTACATGCCCACCACCGTTGTCTCATCCTCCAATTCCAAGCAGACGACCCTCATCATACAGAAAGCTTTCATGACCCCCCACTTTCGGGTCTACGTAAACCGTGATATTATCGGTGTGGAAGTATCCGGCGCTGTCAAGAACATCATGGCCATTGCAGCCGGTATCGGCGACGGCGCAGATCTTGGCGACAATGCCAAAGCCGCCCTCATCACACGGGGACTCGCCGAAATGCGCCGACTGGGAATACGTCTCGGTGCATCACAGGAAACGTTTGCCGGGCTGACCGGTGTTGGGGACCTTATCGTGACATGCACCAGCCGCCACAGCCGAAACCGCAACGTCGGATTCCGGATCGGTCAAGGTGAAAAATTGAAGAACATCGTAAACTCCATGAACATGGTCGCTGAAGGTGTAAAAACGACCCGATCCGTATATACCTGGGCGAAATCACTTAATGTCAACATGCCCATTACGGAGAAAGTCTACCAGGTGCTTTTTGAGGACCTGCCCCCTCATGAGGCCGTTCATCAGCTCATGACCCGGGATCCGAAAGAAGAGATCATTTTTTAAGTATACCGGTTTCTGTTCCTGTTTCGTTAGGCCTTTGATTTTGTTCTGTAACAGCCATAATCAGATTTCTGTATTATGAATCAGCAAGCCCCCATACACAACTCCATGAGCTTGCGGGACCTGAAAAATCTGATCCGATCCGGTGAAGGACTCCTGCTCGAATTCAAAAGAGCCATCTCGTCCCCTGAAAAAATCGCCCGTGAAATCGCCGCTTTTGCCAATACGCATGGCGGACATCTGATTGTCGGTGTGGACGACGACCACACGATAACCGGTGTGGAAAGTTATCATGAACAGGATTTCTATCTGGAGCAGGCCGCACATGACCTGTGCACCCCCGCCCTCCTGTACAAAATGGAAGTCATCCCATACTACAACAGGGAAGTTCTGTTGGTGTACATTGAAGAGTCGGAAAACAAACCGGTTTCGGTGCGCAACGGACAGGGCAACGCCATCTATGTCCGGGTAGATGACCAAAGCGTACGCGCCAGCGATGAAATGGCAGCCGTCATGCGGGCTCAGGCCTCAGAAAAGGGAATTACATTCCAGTATGGAATCCACGAGCAAAAACTTTTCCGCTATCTGAACGAGTATCCCAATATCACCGTGGATCAGTATTCAAGCCTGGCTGATATCAACCGGAAAAAAGCATCCACGATACTGGTAAATCTGACCACGCTGGGTATTCTCAAACTGAATAAAAAAAATCAGAGTAACGTGTTCACACTGTCAACGTGAGGTGCCTCCGGCATTGCAGCCCGCAACAGTTATCACAACAGGGGAACTTCCGAATGGTTGCATAACATTATATCTTTACATACCATTTTCACTGCAAATTTCGCAAATCAGAGACCTATATAGCTATATGGATGTTACAAATGGAAGCAGCTCTCCTACGGAGACGGAAATACCCGTTTCACTCACCGAGAGGGCTGCCCGGCAGGTAAAAAAAATTATCGAAGAAGAAGAGATACCCTCCGGTCACATTCTGCGCATCGCCGTCAAAGGCGGCGGATGCTCGGGCCTCAGTTATTCGCTCGGATTTGACGAGCGCACGGATAATGACGAGTACTATACTACCCGGGGCGTGGACGTGATCGTTGACAAACGCCACATTCTCTATTTGAGCGGTATCTCCGTCGACTTCCACGACGGACTTGATGCCAGGGGGTTCGTTTTCAATAACCCCAATGCCACCAGCACCTGCGGTTGCGGCACCTCTTTCAGCGCCTGACAACGATGGATGACCTGCACAAACATCTGAGATCGCATGCATATGCCCTTGAAAAGGATCTGATCCACCTCAGGCGCACCCTGCACCAGCATCCCGAGACCGGCTGGTCGGAATACAAAACCTCGGAAACACTGCGGATCCTTGTCGGCGTGAACAGCATGCCAACACCTGCCGACACGGCCGGCACCGGTTTCTACGTGGATATACAGGGGGAACACGACGGGCCTCTCATCGCCTACCGGGCAGATATGGATGCCCTTCCCATCCAGGACAGAAAAGAGAAGCCCTACGCCTCTAAACGGACCGGTTTCGGACATCTATGCGGACATGACGTCCACAGCACCATCGCTTTCGGGGTAGCCCGGCTGCTCCACAGACATCGCCATGAACTTCATGGTACCGTCCGCGTTTTCTGGCAGCCCGCTGAGGAGGTCACGCCAAGCGGAGCGCCCATGATTCTTAAGGATGGTATACTGGATGAGATCGAGGCCATCTACGGCATCCACTGCGATCCGACAATTCCCTCCGGTTGCTTCAGCTCCCGGCCCGGAGCCGAAACCGGCTCTTTTGATACGTTCGAAGTGACCGTCGATGCCCCCTCCACATCCCATTCAGCGCGGCCCTACGAAGGAAAAGACACCATATGGATCGCGAATCAGATCATGCAGCACTTCTACCAGATGATCGGCCGGGTCACGGACGTGCGCAAACCCGCCGTCATTTCAATCTGCACGTTCCATGCCGGTGAAGCGCTCAATGTGATCCCCCACCACGTCTCCTTCGGAGGTACTCTCCGCACCATGAACGAACAGCTCCGCCAGCAACTGCGGGAATACATGACGGACATAACCCGCCAAATAGGCAGGCTTAACGGGGTGGATGCGCGCATTCGCCTGGGCGACGGATCCCCATCCGTGATAAACAACTATCAGCTCTATCGCTTCATGAGAAAACTCATCGGGACGCAACTGGGCGACGAGAAATTCCTGGACAGGGAACAAAGTAT
>SKUI01000001.1 GCA_007122185.1 Rhodothermia bacterium
TGCACAACAATGTCATTTTGTCGGGATGTGTCACCGATACCAACAGTGTAAACCGGGATGGGCATTTGCGATGCGGTTGCGGAGGGGTCTCTGCCGGAAGTGACAATACCATCGGTGACCAGTATCAGGGCCTCGTGCTGATCCAGCAGTTCCAGAAAATCGGCAAGCCCCCGGTCTATGTTGGTACGGATGCCGTCCAGGGTAAGCTCTTCCGTTGAGCTGACCGGAAACAGTTCAGAATCAAAACCGTACGTTTCTATGATGACATACTCACGTTCATCAGCCGTATCGGGTGTGAGGATACGCATAACATCCCGGTAACGGCTTTCCCCGTCATACGTTCCCTTTTCGATCGTGGTACTTTGGCTGTTATCAAACAGCAGGCCCAGACGCAACGGCGAGGTTATCTCCTCATTAATGGAAATGACTGGATTCAGCAGGATGAGCAAGAGAATGAGAAAAGCCAGCGAACGAAGTCCGGTCAGTACCCACCGCCATGCTGAAGACAGTCCACTTGCATGCTGATAGGTCCAGTAGGAAAGTGCCAGTGCTCCGGCGATCAGGATCACAATCCAGAAAACCGGGACAGCATTTTGAAAACCGTCAAATTGGATGTCCATAGTAACCGGTCAACCGGTATTCCTTCAATCGCTATGTTCAAGCAGCTGGCGGATAAGAGAGACCGTGTTAAGACCTTCCGCCTCAGCTGCATAGTTGTTTACAATCCGGTGACGGAGAACGGGGATGGCCAGACTTCGGATGTCATCTTCGGTGACATTGTACCTTCCCCGGGAAAGGGCTCGGGCTTTACCGCCGATGACAAGGAACTGCGAAGCGCGTGGTCCGGCCCCCCAGCTCATGTATTTATTGACAAAATCGGGTGCGTGATTCGTATTGGGACGTGTCATGGAGACCAGGCGTACAGCAAACTCAAGCACACTGTCTGGCACTGGTACTTCCCTGACCAGGTCCTGATAGTCCATGATCTGCTTGCCGCTCAGTATCGGCTGGATCGTTGCCTGGCCCGGGGCCGTTGTCTGGCTTACGATATCCATCTCCTCCTGGAAAGCGGGATAGTCCAGCCAAAGATTGAACATGAACCGGTCAAGCTGCGCTTCCGGCAGGGGATAGGTGCCTTCCTGTTCAATGGGATTCTGTGTTGCAAGGACAAAAAACGGTTTCTCCAGATCATGGCGCACGCCACCCGCGGTAACGTGATACTCCTGCATGGATTCCAGCAGCGCCGCCTGGGTTTTGGGCGGGGTACGATTGATTTCATCTGCCAGAATGATGTTGGCAAAAAGTGGTCCGGGTATGAAGCGAAACATTTTTTTCCCGGTGGTGGCATCTTCTTCAATGATCTCGGTACCGGTGATATCTCCTGGCATCAGATCCGGGGTAAACTGGATTCGGTTAAACGAGAGGTTCAGGCTTTTTGAAAGCGTGCGGATGAGCAGCGTTTTGGCAAGCCCCGGAACGCCGACCAGGATGCAGTGACCGCGTGAGAACAGACTGATGAGCAACTGTTCGACGATATCATTCTGTCCAACTACGATTTTTGCAATTTCTTTTCGTAATGCTGAAAAATCCCTGGTGAAAGCTTCTGCTTTTTCTGTCTTGCTGAATTCTTTTGTTTCGGCCATAAGTTCTGAGTGTCAGAGGATGCCTGTCAATTGGCTTCGGGGTACAGTTCCTGTTGGGCGGGCGTGCTCGCATTCACCGGAATTTCCGGAGCAAGAGGGTCCGGCAGGTCCATCGGGTCGTATTCAGGGACCCGTATACGGTACTCAACAAACATTTCATCACGCAAATTGTTTATCCATTCCGAAAGAATCCGCTGACTTTTCTGCTGCAGTGCAAAATTCCTGACGAGCTGGTAATCCTGTTCGAGATTTGCTCGGTGTTCTTCCAGACGCTCATTCAGTTTGACAATACGAAACGCCCGCTTGTTATCTTCACCATACTGGTATGAGCGTGGTTCTGAGATGTCTCCGGGCTCTTCCAGCAGCAGTACGGTTCGGTACAGGGACGGGTCAAGTTGATTGACAGGAATAAAGCGCTGTCCGGTTTGCGGATCGACCAGCCGACCGCCGGCCGGACCGGTAATGCGGTCATCCGAATGTGCGCGCGCCATATTGGCAAAAGATTTGCCCTGATGCATTACACTGTCACGGATTGCCGTCAGCTTTTCGATCGCATATTCTTCATCCAGTTCGTCCTCCGGGACGGAAATCAGAATGTGGTGGGTGGATATTCTCTGCCCCTGGCGTTCATTGAGCCGGATGATATGATATCCCTGGGCGGTACTTACCACTTCCGAGATTTCACCCGGATCCAGGGCCGCCGCGGCTGCCGCATATTCGGGAAGCAGATCGGTGGCGTTGAGCATGGGCAGGCCGCCGCCCTGTGAAGCCGTTGGGCCGTCACTGTATCGCCTGGCCAGTTCTTCAAGGGAGGCGTTGTGATGCAGTATGGAATCCCGCAGTTGGGCTGCAAGGTTGCGTGCGTTATCACGGGCTTCTGCCTTGGGCGGAGGTATGACCGTGATCTGGGACAGAGAGACGGATTCCGGAATGATCGGCAATGAGTCTGTCGGGATGGAATTGAAAAACTCGATTACTTCGGGACGTGTGATGTTGATCCGGTTGATTTTCATTTGACGTACGCGGTTCACCAGCAGATCCTGGCGGAACTGTTCGGAATATTCGGCCTTGATCTCAACGATGGACTGGCCAAACGCCCGCTCCAGCTCCTGTTCGCTGCCCAGCTGCCGCACAAGTTCGTCGATTCGCTGGTTCAGAATACGGTCCACCTCGGCATCGCTGACGATAACGGAGTCGATTCTTGCCTTTTCCACCAGTACATAATTATCGATCATGGATTCCAGAACGTAAAACCACATCTGTTCATCGAAGGTCTCGTCGCGCATTTGCTGCATGAATTCGAAAACCCGCTGGTCCACATCGGACTTCAGGATAATATGGTCGTTCACCACGGCAACGATCTGATCGGCAACCTGCCGCTGCTGCCCCATCGCACTGACGGTGAGTATAAGAGTAAAAATAAAAATGAAAAGTGAGCGCATAATCTATGATTGCCGTTGTCAGTTGCGGAAACAAGCACGGATCCGATTTCAGATCAGAGACTGTCCTGCACGATTTCTATTTGCTGTTCTGGTATGGTTACGTCGTATATCCTCAGTTCATTGTTTGCCTGAGCTTTCAGAAAAAGACTTTGTTCCATGGATCTGAGGTGTTTTTTGCGTCGATCCAGCATAAGCCATTCGGTTATCTGCCCAATGACCCAGTCCACTTGTGGATGTTCTCCTGCTTCTCTGGAATCGATAAGCTGGACAAAATGATATTGGTCACCGATCCGCCTGATGGGCGAAATCTCTGTCACACCGATTAGCTGCAGAAAGGTATTCATCTCTTCAAAGTACATGGCAGCGGTAGATGCAGGGAAGAACTGCCGGGAGGTACGGATGGCCTTTTGCGGATTAACCGAATACTGTTCTGCCACACTTGTCCAGCTTCGACCGCGGAGCAGGGCATTACGCGCATTTTGCGCGTCAGTAAGAGATGCGGCAATGATGTGTCTGTAACGAATATGCCGTTCCGCCAGTATGAATTTGTCTTTGTTGCTCTCGTAGTAGGACTGGGCTTCGCTTTGTGTCACAGGTTCGTCCTTCATATCCAGGTAGACTGCTTCATTGAAAGCGTCTACGAGGATGGATTCCGTCGCCTGCCGGACCCTGCGCTGCACCTCCCGGTTCTGATCGAGCCGCAGCCTCCGGGCTTCCATTACCTTGAGCTTCCGGTTGACCCAGTTTTTCTGGTAGTTCATGATCACCCGGAGACTGTCGGCAGCATAGACATCCGCAGGAACATTGTTCCTGACATCACTGAGCAACAGAACATGATTACCGGCTTCCGCCAGAACGATGTCATCACTGTCAATAGCACGGTGTTCGCAGGAAATCGCGAATAGAACTAATGACAGCAGAAAAAGAGCACGAAGGGTATCAGTCATCTTCTTTTTGTTGTACCGCCATCAAGACATCAGGATAGAATGCCACGTTGTACCGTCTGCGCATCTTTTCCAGCCACTCTTTTTCACGAATGGTCTGGTATTCGGTTACGAGTTTGTTGTATGCTTCCTCGAACGTCATCGGTCGTGCTTCCAGGGTTTCTTCAAGGTACATGGTGGTTTGCCGGCGTCGATATTCAAAATAGGGCGAGAACTCCCCTTCGCTGAGTCCCTGGAGCATGGAGTAGGGCTCGCTGTCAATTCGGTTGATCACATCACGGCGCATCACGACATTTGTGAATTCACCGCGGATACTGTCCACCGGTTCGCCCGCATCCACCAGGGATCGCACGCGGTCAAGTGTGGTATCTGCCCGCGCCGAGAAACGCACATAGCGGTAGCGCGTGTCAAAATGGTAGTCATCGGGATTCGACTCGAACAATTCCCTGAGCCGTGCGGTATCCTGCTGTGCATAGGTCCAGATGGAGTCTTCGTTAACGCGGAACACGGACAGACCGGTAAGGTAGTCGTTGCTGAGGTCGGCAAATTCGGGGAATCGATCACGTGTGAGGGAGACCAGTTCGGAGTCGATTGCGTAATCACGGAATTCTTCAGCAAGGCGGTGGTGATACTGTGGATTGGTCTGTGCTTCGATCACCGGTATGAGCCATTCAAGGTAATCGGCGGCAGACCAGGTGTTGCCATGGAAAGAAAAGACGGTTTGGTCCAGAAGTGCCTCGGGATAATCTATTTGCGCGATGTTGCCTCGGAAATGCTCCCTGGTGAAATCTTCGAATGCGACAAGGTTGTCACGATGGAAACGCGCCTGACCGATTTGCGCGGCATTGTCAAGTACGGCCCGCTGATTGTCCCGGAGCCGTGGCAGCTGATTCAGGGTCTGGCTGAGTTCCTCCCTGATTTCTGCCGGGGTGGGTTGATAGATGGAGTCCAGTTTTATGATGTGGATGCCGTACACACTCTGGAAGGGTTCGGTGTAGGAGCCGACGTCATCCAGTTCCATGATTGTGCTGGTGAATTCCTGTTCGTACATGCCGTAGTTGACCCATCCGATGGCTCCTCCGGACAGTCGGGACTGCTCATCCTGGGAGTACTGCTCCACAACATCGAACCACTCGGAGCCGCGTTCCAGCTCCTCGTGAGCCTGCCATGCATTGCCAAGGATGCTGTCCACAGGTTCAGGAACGCCACGGGTCATGAAGAAAATATGCGCAAAACGCTTGTTGGGTCCGGCTTCCACCCGGTCCTTTACGTGGATGAGATGATAGCCGAACTGGGTCCGGACCGGCTTGCTCACTTCACCCGGTTCCAGCGCGTATGCCGCATCCTCGAATGGCTTTACTGCCCATCCGGCAGTGAAGAAACCAAGGTCGCCGCCCATGCTCTGGCCGCGCTGCTCGGTGGAGTATTCACTGGAAAGTGTCATAAAGTCCTTTTCCCCGCTCAGGAAAATTTCCCGTGCCTCCATGAGGCGGTTGTACGCATGTGCGGTATCTGCAGGGGAGGCGTTGTCGCCAAGACCGATAAGGATATGCTGTGCGTGAACCAGTTCTTTGGAGCGTTCATAGAGCTCGTCGAGGAGATGATCGCGCACATGGCGCTCAAGCCAGTAGGGATAAGCGGACTGGCGCTCGTACTGCTCCAGTTCCGAGAGGATTTCGGGATCCTGCATGTAGCCGGCATCGCGGGCTACGGCAAGCTTGAGCCGGTAATCCATATAGAGATCTGCAAATTCAGCGATTTCCTGATCGTCTTCGCTGGCAAGGGTATGCGATTTGTGAAATTGTTGATACAATTCTTCGAAGGTGACCGGTTCTCCGCCAATTCTGCCAATGACCGTTTCCTCTGACGAAGGAGCTTGTGAAGATTGGAAAAGGGTACATCCGGAAACGAAGATCAGCGCCGCCAGGACGCTCATTCCAAGGGAGCGGTTCATAGATACTCTTACAGTTACGTTGATTTTTGAATGGTTACAGTAGTATTGGTCACAATCTTCAAAGATAGGATTTTTTGAAGACTCTTACGTAGCAAAAAAACGGACGCATCCAACCCTTAGTATGAGTTGATTTGTCCATGTTATCGGCGGGTCTGAATCAGTAGAGCACCCCGGCGATGGTGGCTGACATGAGATTGGCCATGGTGCCCGCAAAGACCGCACGTATGCCGAACTCGGCCAGCTCCGATTTTCGTGAGGGTGCCAGTCCGCCTATCCCGCCGATCTGGATGGCGATGGAGGCAAAATTGGCAAATCCGCACAATGCGAAGGTGGCCATGGCAATGGTTTTTGGATCCAGTGCTTCCAGTCTGATGAGTTCGGAGAGGTCGGAGTAGGCGATAAACTCGGTCAGTACGATTTTGGTGCCAAGCATGGAACCGGCGGTGACCGCATCCACCCAGGGGACACCGATGATGAACATTAGCGGGGCAAAGATGACCCCTAGCAGTGATTGCATGGTCAGTTGGAATCCGGGGAAGAGGCGTTCGAGTCCGATGGTGTCACCAAACCACAAGAAGAGGGAGTTGATCATGGCAAGCAGTGCGATGAAAGCCAGGAGCATGCCGCCCACGTTCAGTGCAAGGCGCAGGCCTTCGGCGGCACCGGAGGATGCGGCGTCGATTCCGTTGGCGTCGGCTTTTTCGACCTTGATCTCAACATCGCCCATAGTGGCGGGTGTGTCTGTTTCCGGATAGAGGATTTTGGCCAGGACGATGGCGGCCGGGGCGGCCATGATGCTGGCGCCGAGCAATTGTTCGGCAAACATCTGGCGTCCGACGGTAAGACTCACCTCATTCGCGACCGCGTAGGCGTCGCCCAGCATCTGGATGTAGGCCGCCATTACACCGCCGGCGATGGTTGCCATACCGCCGGTCATGACGGTAAGCAGTTCCGATCGGGTCATCTTTTCAATGTAGGGTTTGATGAGGAGCGGGGACTCGGTCTGGCCGATGAAGATATTACCCGTGACACTGAGCGTTTCGGCTCCCGAAGTGCCCATCAACTTGCGCATGGCGGTGGCCATGCCCTGGACGATAGCCTGCAGTATTCCGTAGTGGTACAGGATGGTGGTGATGGATGCGAAGAAAACGATGGTGGGCAGCACCTGGAAGGCGAAGAAGTGGCCCATGCTGCCTTCCATACCCGGACTCAGTGCCAGATCGCCGAAGATGAAGCGGGCTCCCTCAGTGGTGAAATCCAGTAAAACGACAAAGAAGGAGGAGATGAACGCAAAAAGTTCCTTGGGCCATCCCAGAGGCGAGAAGAAAGTTGCCATCGCCTCACCCTTGAGGATGAAGATGCCCAGGAAGATCTGAAGGCCGACCCCAATACCGACCAATCGCCAGTTGATGTTGCGGCGGTTGCTGCTGAACAGCGTTGCCAGGCCGATGAGAAAGGCCATGCCAATGATGCCTCTGATAAGATCTGTGAAATCCATAGTCAATTTACTCGTTTCGTTTGGCCGGTATTATTTCGGGATCCGGCTCAGATATCTTTCCTATTTGTTCCTTTCGACCGGTTTTTTTTCTACCGGCCTATTCTTTTCGACGACTTTGTTTGTTTCGACCGCTTTTTTTGAAGCTTTTTTTGGATCGGCCTCCCTTACATCCTGGTTGAAAGCGATGGTTTTTTTCCGTTTGGGAGAGTCGACCGGGGGGCGAAAACAGTGCCGGGCCCGCGGTTCGTATGCTTCAGATTCACCTACGAGGATACGCTTGTCACTTTCAACCACCCTTTGCGAGTAATTGGCGGGCATGCCGCTTTCGGCACAGATGGCATGAAGTTTGGTGACATATTCCGCAATGGCAAGTAATTCGGGCATCGGCTCGAACGGCTTGCCTTCGAAGTCCATGTCCAGCCCTGCAATAATCACACGCTTTCCGCTGTTGGCCAGGGTGTTGGCCACATCGACCAGGCGGTTGTCAAAAAACTGTGCTTCGTCGATACAAATCACCTCTGCATTGCCGGTCATCAGTACGATCTGATCCGCGGTTGCGGCAACTATGCCGGGCAGGGCTGTGGCATTGTGCGAGACCACATTAATTTCGTCATAGCGCTTGTCAATTTCCGGCTTGACGATCACTACCCGCTGTCCTGCAAATTGGGCTCTTCTTGCCCGGCGGATAAGTTCCTCGGTCTTGCCGCTGAACATGCCACCACAGACAACCTCAATCCAACCAATGTTTTTAGATAATATGGTGGGTTCGCTGATCATATTCGTGACAGGCGATATTTAGGTTGCCGGAAAATCCGGTCCCTCTGCTTATTTGTAAGCGGGGGAGGGTTCCGGAAAAGGGTGTGGGCAAACGCCGGGGACACCCCGGGTTTTGCATATGTTGCGCAATATATCCGCCCGGCCATAAAAAGAAAAATGGAAAGTATAAAAAGATCAGGTTTCCGGGAATATTACAGTCCCGCAGTACATCTATGTTGCAGATTGCCTTATATTTATGTTCTTGAACGAATATTTTGAAAGCGGGGAGGGGCACATCCGTATCCAACAGAAAATCAGCGTCACTTTTTGTAGATTTCATTTACGAAATAAGCTATCAACCCCAATTTGAGCAATCTGACATGACTCTTGACCTTGCTACTCCAGCGCTTTTGTTTCCTGCAATATCCTTGCTGCTGCTTGCTTACACCAACCGCTTCCTGACGCTTGCCACGCTGATACGGACATTGCATGACCGCTACAAAAAAGAGAGTGATGTGATCCTGTTCTATCAGATAAAGAACCTGAGACTTCGCACGAGACTGATCAGGGACATGCAGGTGCTGGGTGTGATCAGTCTTTTTTTGTCGGCACTGTGCATGTTGCTGCTTTTCCAGGGGCATATGACAGCGGCCAAATACACCTTCGGATCAAGCCTGCTGTTTCTTCTGGCTTCGCTGGCCTTGTCGATTTGGGAAATCCAGATATCGATCAGGGCGCTGAACATTCAGCTGGGCGATATGGGATTGAACAGGCAGAAGGGGGACGGGGTGTAAAAAAAACGAAGCCCCAGGCACAATCAGTACCCGGGGCTGTAAACTTAGAGGTCAATGTAGTTTATTGTGTCCTGTCCATGCA
>SKUI01000156.1 GCA_007122185.1 Rhodothermia bacterium
GGAGCGGAGAGAGAGGGATTCGAACCCTCGGTACCCGGTTAGGGCACACTCGCTTTCCAGGCGAGCCCGTTCGACCACTCCGGCATCTCTCCGTATCGTGTCAGACCTGGTTGAACAGGGTTGCTAATATATGATAATTCACAGGCCCGAGCAACATGAATTGACACATCAGAGACTGCTGGCGGAAGCAGTGCAATGGCTTTGATAGGCCCGTTTTCATTCATCCATCTTCAGAAAAGAGCCAATTGCGATCTGACATCATGAATTACGGAGAATGTTTTCCAACTTCGCATAATAACCGCTATGTACCTACCTAATTGCGTAAATACCTACGATTATAGACTTATAAAAAAATATGTTGCAAAAAACAAAACTGTGACATACATTTTGGCTATGATACGGTAGTAAGCAGGGCGTAAGAAATTCATGAACAATTATTTTGGATCGTCCCCTACTTAATATTCGAAATATCCGACTCAGACTTGCACGCCTGGGGATTGGAAAACACAGCCCTGCAGAAATCCTCAATTTTGATGCCAATCTTCATCTGAGCCGCCGCGACATGCTGGCAATGATGGCTTTGATCGGGTCCATTCCGTTGCTGCGATCTATTGGAACAACATGGCTGGGAAGCATCCGAATGGAGAGATCGAGGGGGAAAGTCGCTTTTCATTTCAGAGGAAAAGAGCGTTGGGAGGTCGATGAAAAGAAATTCTCCGGCAAACCCAGACTTACCATCGACCGCCACAGCACGGAAATCGTTATCAGGCTTGCAGGAGCATTCTATTCGGGAACACTCATTCCAGCCAATTTCACATGTCGGCTGCGGCCAACGCTGCGCGGCTGGAAAATGGCCATGAAAACTCAGACCGGTATCAACACCTCCGTCTCTTTTGAACGCTGGTTGCTGGGTTTGAGTCGATTGACCGGCACACTTCCAAATGAAATCGAGACCACTCATCCAGCCAATCCTTTCCAGGCCAGGTTGCCGTCCGGAACCATCCACTCACTCACAGCCGGATGGATTCATGATTTTGCAAATGGGAACAAGTTACCTGCATCGCTGTCCGGATCAGGATTCCTGTCAAATGGAATAACCATCAGACCACCTCCGGATCACGCACATTCGCTGTTTCTGAGACCACCACTGCGCCGCTCCATTTTATCGATCAACACATCTGAGGCCCATCTCAGCATCCAGTCCATCCCATCAAGAGGAAAGCAGGGATTTTCGATTGCAAAAACAAGATTTGGTCAGCTGACAGTGGAGCTTGGCGAAAACAGCAGGAATAAGCATAGAACTGCCGTTCTCGCGAAAGCTGACCTTAGTGACAAGCCCCTGCGAATCCATCCTTCACCAGACCTGAAAAACGCATCGGGATCCGCTCTGTATCTCACAGCCCGACGTCTGACCTATGCAGTGGAATTCAATGAAAAGGGTAATCACGAGCTGGTATTGGCATCAGCCGCCGAACAGGTTCACTGGTCCTATTCCGGCGACCAGGGAATGATGCTTGGTTGCAGTGGCTATGGCGACGACATGGAATTTGAAATTCGCAACGGCGAACTCGTGCGCACTAACTGCAAGGCACAACTGCTTGGCCTGATGCTGCCACCATCAGGCAACCGGGTGATTACCCAACCGGTATACCTTCCTGAGTCTGTCCCGATTACAATCGCCTTTGACGAAACCCGGAAAATGGGCAGCAGCTCACCGGCGAGCAACGAAATCAGGATTTCAGCGCTCGGGAAAAAACCGCCGGCTTTGCTGTTGAACGATCCAATCGTTGAATTGATCCGTCCGGATGATCTGATGGTGCAGCGTTTTCAATTTGTCAACATGCAATTCCGCGGTGAGGGCAACGAACGGGTCCTCGCCCCCTCCTCGGGCACACCGTACATGATCGTCTGGCATCAGCCGCAGAATATCGGTGAGGAGGCGTTTTACGAAACGGCCCCCAATCTGGACCTGAAAGAGGCCAACCCCGACGATCCTGACAATCTTCCCGGAACCCAAAAAAAAGCACTGGATCCGCCTCCGGTACACGCTCGCTATTCCGGGCCAAGCCGTGTGGTCTACAAAGTACCACCGGGAACAACCATACCTTACCGTCTTGAAGACCTGCTTGAAGCCTGTGGCACGTTCGAGATGAATGTGGCGCCAACGGCCATGCCGCCACCTGTTGAAGAAATCGGGATCGGGGTGATAGGCACCATCACAACTCCACAAGGTATGCACACGGTTCGGGAAATTTCCGATCCGCAGCGTCTGGGGCGGCAGCCCAGGGAGACGGATTATGACTTTGTCCACCGAAGGACCGAAAACCCGGCGATGAGAGGGGCTATAAGTGCAAGTGAAGACCTGAAGACCGTACCTCCCCCGGAACAGCAGCGTGTCGGGGTGGAGCAGCTCATCCGGGCCCAGCGTGATTTCAGTTTGTCGCAGCACTCCCTTGTTACTTCTGAATTCATACAACAGTCGGTTCATCCCGGCGATATCGTTTCCTATATTCCGCCCTTGCCGTCACCGCCGGGACCGAACGAAACCGCCATAGAGGCCCCCTACCGGCTGATTGTTTCTCCAAACCGGTTCAACGGATGGGCACACCGCAATGATCCGGTCCAATCGGATAAAACCGGTCTCATCGAGTTATGGCACACTCGACTGGGAATGCGCCGCACAGACGGTTCGGTGGATGAGCGCCGGCGATGGGGGCGAACACTGCGGGCCATCTGGTATACCGATCCTCTGGATGATTCTTTCAAGAGCTTTTCCCAAAGCAACCTGGTACATCAGCACAATCCGTTCCGGATGTCGCTTGACTGGTTTGACCGACACAATCTGGTACATCTGACGTCAAACTTCCGTCTCAACAATCCGAACGGCGGCAGGTACATCCCCCGGCCAGTTGATGCAAACCGTTTCATGCTCAGCTCCCTGGGTGCGTGGATGAATGTCCGCGGGTCCTGGGAAATACTCCCGGACAACCTGTCTGTCGAAGAATGGCTGCACCAGGGAACCATGGGGCGCGACCATTATGTAAAAGTCGTCTATGCTGGAAATCTATTTCCGTTCGGGCACCGGGCGTCACTGGTGAAAATAACGGAAAGAAAATTCGAGCCGCATCCAACAGAACCCTCATTGAAAGTGGCTTATTTGCGTCAGCGCATGTTCATCATTGTGCGTGAACCTCTGATCATCCAGGCAATTGCCAGTTCATCCGACGACCGCAAGATGCCGTTTAAAAGCGTGGAGATCACAACGCGTTCCACCCCGATGCTTGACGATCCCGGCAACACCGACTACGGAAACCGCAAGCAATCCCTTTTCTGGCCGCAGGTTGGGAGAAAGGACTTTCTTTTCAATCTGAGGATGGAGGATGTTGAAGGCGGCCTTCATGAAGTGACCATGCCCCTGGCTTTTGTGGGAAAAGAGATACTCGACAAGGAAGCCGCAAACGATTCCACCCCGTTGGATCAGCTGATCAGTGATTTCAATTCCGGTCCCGTCGAAAATCGGCGAAAAAGGCCCTTCGGCGGACAGATGGTTGCGTTTGCACCTGCAACCATTCCCGGAGATACGGCTTTCGAAACGGACAGTGTGGAAATCAATGCTGTGGGTAAAAACCACTTTCCGTTCTTCATTCCCGTATTGAATGAGGCGTATTTGGAAGCCCCGGCGATTTCACAGCTTACCGGTAATGCGCTTGCCCGCGTCAGATACCATCCCATCTACCTGGCGAACGGATTTACTGCCGGGTCAAATAGTGCCAATGCCGGTGAAGTATTCCTTGAGCTGCCGGATCTGCAGGAATTCAATGTTGAGGGACAGGGTGAGAAATCAGGCGGACTGGTTCAGCCGAACATGAAAATATCTGCTTTCTCGCGAAAGGCAGGGACCGTTGGAGGTGATGCCGATACTTTCGCCGGCGGCGATTTTGATCCGGTTAAATATTTTGGCGGTGATGACTCCATGCCGGACATGAAGAGTGTTTTTTCGCCGAAATTGTTTGGTGTCATAGATTTGTGGAATATCCTGGAGGCAGTCGGGCTGGATCTGCCCGGAAAAGCACCTCGTTTTGTAACCGAAGCACTGAATGTCGTAGAAAAACTGATAAACGACACGGGACGGCTTAAGAAAATGGCCAATGAACTTCCCGCGGCATCCCTGTCCGCTCTGAATAACGTTCGCACGGAAGTTGACAGCGTACTGGACAGTTTCCAGGCGGCCATAAGCGATCCGGGTTCTTTCTCAGCCAGTACCATTCAGAATCATCTCTCGAATCTGGACAACCATCTGGCATCACTGGAAACACAGCTTGCGGGCGTTTCGGGGATTCAGGAAAGTCTTCGTCGCGAGGCACTGTACATGGTTGCTTCAGTGCGGCATGTGATTGACGTCCCGGCAAAGATTACGGCACTCCTCGAAGAGGTGCAGAATTTCATCCAGGCCATTGAAATGGCCCGTGAGATGCGCGTGCGGCTCGAGTGGAAGCCTGACATCAAACAATGGCCGCAAAGCAATCCGATATTCATCCCCTCCATACAGGGTGTTGGAAAGGGCTCCTTTGTACTTGCCGTTGAACTGAACGCCAGTCAGGGAAGCAGCAACGGATCGGGTGGACAGTCATTCGAAGTGCTCTGCTGCCTCGACACCTTTACCATTGACCTGATCGGATCAAAGCCGTTTGTGAAAGTCTATTTCAACAAAATGGCTTTTTCAGTACGTACCGGAAAAAAACCGGCCATCGACATTGACTTCAGGGGCCTGGAGTTTGCCGGTCCGCTTGCTTTTGTGGAACGGCTGCGGGCTCTTATCCCGCTCGACGGTTTCAGCGACCCACCCTACGTGAATGTGGATACCGGTGGTATTGAAGCCGGTTTTACATTCGAGATACCGTCTGTGGGGTTGGGCGTTATCACCCTTCAAAATGTCGTACTGGGTGCAAAGACCATTATACCGTTCATTGGCGAACCGCTCAGTATCGGATTCCATTTCAATACACGTGAAGCACCCTGTACACTGACCGTTTTGGGGATCGGAGGCGGTGCTTTTGTCGGTATTGCCGTGAATATGCAGGGACTGCAGACTGTGGAGGCCTCCCTTGAATTTGGAGGATCCGTGGCATTCAATGTGGCCGTGGCCAGTGGCGGCGTGCATATTATGGCTGGCATCTATTTTAAAATGGAAAAGACAGGTGAGGTGACCGAGGTCACACTGGCGGGTTACCTTCGCCTTGGCGGCAATGTGAGTGTTCTGGCACTGATCACGATTTCGATTGAAATGCGGATGGAGCTCGCGTATGTCGCATCAGGAGGAACAGGCAAAGTCGTCGGCAAGGCCTCGCTGGAAGTAAAGGTAAAAGTCCTGTTCTTTTCCGCCGGCGTCGTCATCACTGTTGAGCGGAAATTTGCCGGATCAAATAATGACCCGACCTTCCTTGATGCCATGGGGTATCCCTACATGGATCCCGTACTGCTTGAGGATGTGGATCCATGGGAACAGTACTGCAATGCATTTTCAGATTAAGATAATCATGGAGTAGCGTTTTGCCATCACAACGGTTCATAGTCACTGCCTTGCCCAAAACACCAGAGAAGTGGTCTTCTGATGATGGATTCCACATCTCGGCACACTTTGCTCCCAGGCTGAGCAACGGAACATCACTCGGTCAGTTTACAGGTTTTACTGCCGGCGGGATTTCCTGGCCTGAAACGGTTTCAAACCTGGCTTTTTCAGTTGACCTGAACGGTACATCTCACGAGGCAGAGATGACGGTCAAACCCGACGCTGAACTCTGGAACCGTTTGTTCAATGACGCGACACCCGTTTTTTCCCACCAGTTTTCTGATAAAAAAAACCTCAGGCTTCGTTCTTTTCCCCTGCCGGAACTGTATCGTTCACTCAAAGAGCTTTATGAGTTTACCGCGGAAGAGTCACCGGAAGAATTCATACCGGTCCGCCATCATCATTTTCCCCGAAGAGAATTCGATTCACGGTCATCCAGTTTGCTGGACCGACTGGTATCCAGCGCAGGTGTTCTGGCAGATGATGAAAGCTACAAACGTATAGAAGGATACGTGACAGAGTTGATCTCGGATCCACAAGCGCCTTACCTCACTTCTGCAAAAATCAATCAGGCTGCCAGTGCACTGAATGTAAGCCCGCTTGCCATCCAGTTCCACCTGATGCAGCGTTTCTACAAACGTCCGCGTCTCGACCCTTCGCCGCCTCCCAAACTTCCTGAAATTGATTTTCATGGCATGCTGGGTATTCTGAGTGACTACCCGGTCCTTCTTCGCATGCTTGGACTGGTGATTGATCTGAAAATAACCCCGCAAGCCGCCCCTCCCGCAAATGGGTATGTGGCTGTCAACGTCATCGGCAACCTTGGCGGACAGGTAACATCCATGAGGACCCGGTACGAGTATGATGCAACTGCCGCACTGTTTACATGCAGGGGAAGGGATGGCGATACCGCCGATGTGCGCAATGGGCGTCTGCGGCTGGATGTAACCGATCGCTATCAACTGATACAGGTGGATGCTGACAGTCTGGCGATGAAAACCTCGAGCATGATCGGGAATTTATGGCTGCGCAACAACCGGCATGTGGGCAGGAATTATGCTTCCCCGCAATCTGAAAGCCTGCCTTCCCTTCGCACCGCCGGGCTGGCCGTGATCAAGCCCTGGAATGTAGAGGTGATACACAAGGCATTTCTGACGGCATTCACCCTGAACACGCAGTTTGTTGCCAACCAGCCCCAGCAAGCCTTTCAGCAGCTGCGTTTCGAAGATGTGCTGCAAGGCTATGCCGTCGATATTTATGATGAAGAACGCAATAACTGGTATTCATTATGCCGAAGGAAGGGAAGGTACCGGATCGGGGATCCCTCCGTTGATGTAGTTGCAGATGATGAGGGATTTGTGGCCGATTCGGTCATCACCAAAAATGCCGACGGGTTGGAAGATGACCTCTATGTTCACGATGCCGTATTCCAATGGGACGGCTGGAGTCTGGTAACCGAAAAGCCGGGTAATACGATCATTCCCGAAGAGGTATCGGATGATGCCGAACCGGGAGCATTGAAGCACGGATACGAACGAACGGGGCGGGTAAAAAAGAGTCCGCCACCTGATTTCCCAATGGTGACATCTTTCATACCTCAGCCGGGTTCGCTCCCGAAACTCAGGTATGGTCGCAAATACCGTATCCGGGCCAGAGCTGTTGATATTGCAGGAAATGTGATCCCGCTGCGATCGGAGTCAGGGGATACGTCACATTCGTCTAATCCGGTAGTTTTCGGCCGCTTTGAACCCGTTCTGCCTCCGGCAATTATTCTGAGAACCCGTCTGACGGAAGGCGAATCCACAGAAAGAATGGTGATCCGCAGCAATTTTGATCTTTCTGCCGAAGAGTACAGCAACGACGCGAATGTTCAGCAGGCCATCTCCTCATACGGACATGTGTACCTCCCCGACAACCAGCGGCATATCGCACCGGCCAAGACTGCTCAGTTCACCGCAGAAATGCATGGCGAATTCGACGAGGCCATCGTAAAAGGTCAGAACATCAAATCATGGTTCCATGTCGCTGTCAAAGAGCAGGGATCGTTCAACGATACCATGATCATAGATACACAGACCGGACAGGCTACCATACCTGTGCAGGGACAGGAGCTTGTCACCCCTTCCAATCTACCCCCTGGTGTACAGCCGGTTCAAAATCTGGAAGATCTCGGACCGGGTGATACGCTGGCGCCCGGACAATATGTTGTACATAATACCAATCAGGTGCGTCTACCCTACCTGCCTGATCCGCTTGCCGGGACAGTTGCCCTCCGCGGATTGCCAGGATCAGCTGGCAACGCTGTATATGTCTCCTTCAATCTGGATTTCCCTGATGCAGAACCCTTCCGTATCATCATAACAGAAGGTGCCGATGCGCCGGAATTCAATATAAATGATCCTGTTTACGGACCACGTGTGCTCCGGGTTCATCTTAAAAAAGCCGAAATTGTCAAAGTACAATTGAGTGCAACACTTCGTGAAGAGGAGCTGTCCCTTATGGGGCTTTGGCACTGGCTTATTGAAAAAGGAATCGGAAGCAGCAAGTTATCTGAACTGCAGGGACTTATCATAAGGGGCCGGCACTGGATGTTCACACCATCGCGGGAACTGGTATTGGTCCATGCCGTTCAGCAACCGCTTGAAGAAGCCAGATTCAACCAGATCAAAGCTGCAAAACAACACATCGGTGATACCTTTGCGCAGTTGGCGGGCAATATCAGGTTTCATTGCAAAAGCACGGGAAGACTTGACTTTTTGGCAGCATGGGAAGAGCCTTTTGATGACCCATCACGTCCAAAACCTCAGGATGGCATTGATGGAAGAGAGAGCATACATATGGAAGGGCGGGTGCTTGAAATGCCCATAGAACCTTTTTACAAGGAGCTTGATACGCTCGCATTTCCCGTAAAACCGGATGTACTGCCCGAATATCCGTATCAGAATCACATGCAGGCCGACTTTTTCAAACATGATTTTGGCGACACTAAACACCGCCGGGTGCGGTATCATCTCAATGCCACAACACGTTTCAGGGACTATTTCCCACCTGAAATCTATGAGAAATCAGAGCTGATCAGCCGGACTGGACCTGATGCGGAAGTAAGTGTGCCCAACTCTGCTCGTCCTGATGCACCAAAAGTACTTTATGTAGTGCCAACTTTTGGATGGGAGCAAGAGTACGTAGCGGGAGGAAATGTAAGCCGTCGGTGTGGCGGCGGGTTACGGGTATATCTTGAGCGCCCCTGGTATTCCTCCGGAGAAGGCGAGCTTCTTGGCGTGGTTTTGACCGGGTCGGCACCAACCACCCCAACGGAATCGCTCACAACCGGAGTGGTCTCGACAAGCAGATCCACAAGAAGAGAAGCCAGAAGCGGCCCGGTACACATAGGCGGACTTCAGATCCTTGCCCAGGGAATGGGATCGGACAACCCGGTCAGGCTGCTTACAACCCAGTGCGGCATGGATCCC